>CAZCIV010000321.1:0-3635 GCA_964498595.1 uncultured Flavobacterium sp. | reverse complement strand
GATTTTGTTTCTTTGCACCCTGATTTTAGATAACGAAATAAAGATTAGAAATAATGTCAAGAGTTTGTGAACTTACAGGTAAAAGAGCGATGGTAGGAAACAATGTTTCTCACGCTATGAATAAAACAAAGAGAAAATTCTCTGTTAACTTAGTTAAGAAACGTTTTTATATTCCTGAAGAAGATAGATGGGTAACGTTGAAAATTTCAACCGCTGCTTTAAAAACGATTAATAAAAATGGAATTGCTGCTGTATTGAAAAATGCAAAAGCTAACGGATTTGTTAAATCTGTATAATCCTTAAAACATAGATCAAAATGGCAAAGAAAGGTAATAGAATCCAAGTTATTTTAGAATGTACAGAGCACAAGACTTCAGGAGTTCCTGGAACATCTCGTTACATCACTACAAAAAATAAAAAAAATACTCCAGATAGATTAGAGATTAAAAAATTTAATCCAATCTTAAAAAGAGTAACTGTTCACAAAGAAATTAAATAAGATAAGTCATGGCAAAGAAAACCGTAGCAACTTTACAAACAGCTTCTAAAAGATTAACTAAAGCTATCAAAATGGTTAAGTCTCCAAAAACTGGTGCTTATACTTTCGTTGAATCAGTTATGACTCCAGAAGAAGTTGATGAATTCTTGAAAAAGAAATAATTCATTTTACATTATATAGATGAGCTACTTTCGTTTGAAAGTAGCTTTTTTATTTTTACATTTGTCTGATAAATGGATTTGTGGGCAAATTGTTGGTAGTAAAAACTTAAATCCTGATTTTAGTATGAGTTTTTTTAAAAAAATATTCTCTTCCGATAAGAAAGAACAAGCTATTAGCGAAGAGGCAAAACAAACTTTAGATAAAGGTTTAGAAAAATCGAAAACGTCTTTTTTTTCTAAGCTTACTAAAGCAGTAGCGGGAAAATCGAAAGTAGATGCAGAAGTTTTAGATAATTTAGAGGAAATTCTTGTTTCTTCTGATGTTGGTGTAAATACAACATTAAAAATTATCGAGCGTATTGAAGAACGTGTTTCAAGAGATAAATATTTAGGAACCAATGAATTAAACGGCATTCTTAGAGAAGAAATTGCAGGTTTATTATCTGAAACTAATTTGGGTGAAGCTACTAAATTTGAGGTTCCAGCAAATACAAAACCATATGTAATTATGGTTGTTGGAGTTAATGGAGTTGGTAAAACAACGACTATTGGTAAATTAGCTTACCAATTTAAGAAGTCAGGATATAATGTGGTTCTTGGAGCTGCTGATACTTTTAGAGCTGCAGCAATTGATCAGTTGCAAATTTGGGCAGATAGAGTTGGTGTGCCAATCATAAAACAACAAATGGGGAGTGATCCTGCATCTGTAGCTTTTGATACATTGCAAAGTGCCGTAGCTCAAAATGCCGATGTTGTAATTATTGATACAGCAGGGCGTTTACATAATAAAGTTGGTTTAATGAATGAGCTTTCTAAAGTAAAAAAAGTAATGCAAAAAGTGGTGGAAAATACACCAAATGATGTACTTTTGGTTTTAGATGGATCCACAGGTCAAAATGCTTTTGAACAAGCGAAACAATTTACAGCTGCAACAGAAGTTTCTTGTTTGGCTGTTACTAAATTAGATGGAACTGCTAAAGGTGGAGTTGTTATAGGGATTTCTGACCAATTTCAAATTCCAGTGAAATACATTGGAGTAGGTGAAGGAATCGAGGATTTACAAGTGTTTAATAAATACGAATTTGTAGATTCGTTTTTTAAATAAGATTTATTACAGTGAAAGAACTTTTAAAATACAGAACAGTACAACTACTTTTACTAGCTATCATTATGGCTTTAGTAGCAATTCCTTTTGAAGGTTATGATTATGTTTTCATTACATTGCGGTTGGCTTCTTTTGCTATATTAATGTATCTTTTAATTAAGTTTACCAGCGGTAAAAAGAAAGTTAAGAAATAAAAAAATATAAAATAAGTGCTGTTAGTTTATAACAGCACTTATTTTTTCCCATAATACTTCATCAAAATCAGATAGCGCCATGTTTGAACCGTCGGCAGCATCTCCCATTCTAATAATTACTATTTTTCTACTTGGAATTACATATATCTTTTGATCATCTTTTCCTAAAGCACAATACATATCAGATGGAGCGGTTGAGATTATACTTCCTGAAAATTGAAATTGTGTTTGAGGTAAATGATAGCTTGACTTTCCGTTCAGCCACCATAAATAGCCGTATGATAAATTAATATTCTGTGAAGTTGTAGTCGCATTTTGCATATAACTTTCAGGAACAATTTGATTGTTTTCCCATTTTCCTTTGTTTAAAGCTAATAGTCCAAATCGTGCCATACTTCTTGTGTTACTATTATAAACACTTAAATTTCCATCAACGGTAGCCCATAAGCCTGTCATTCCTATTTTGTTTTTCAGTTTGGTATTGAAATAATTATTCCAAGTTTGTCCAGTAGAAGCAGCAACAACATCTTGTAGTTTGACATAAACATTATGATATGCCCAACGTGTTCCTGCATCAGCAACATATTGTAAGTTTGCGGGAGAAACATTATCACCTAAAGCATCGTTTAAACCTGATGACATGGTTAAAAGGTGTTTATTGGTAATTAAATTTTCTTTTGCGAGTGGAGCACTTGTCCATCCCGTACCAAGATAGTCTGAAACTTTGTCATTGATGTTTAAATAGCCTTCTTGTTCGGCAATTCCAGTAACTGTTGCTGTTAATGTTTTTCCAGCGCTTGCCCAATACCAAGGTTCTGTTGCACTATGACCATTAAAGTAATTCTCCATAACTATTCTTCCATTATGAAGAATTATGAAGCCTTTGGTGTGTTTTAATTCTAAATAATCTAGCAAGGGTTGTACTTGAGTTTCATTCCATCCAAGGGATGCTACTGTTTTGGTTTCCCATGTTGATGAACCTATTGGAGGAAAATACATAGCTTCCTCATTTGATGAATTTCCATCATCTGAATTGCAACTCCATAATGAAGTAACCAAGATAAAAAGTAATGATATTTTTTTCATAGCTAAATTATTTTTAGAACTTATTAAAGTTAGACAATAAAAATACAGAATAGTTTAATTCAAATAAATTTTAATTGTAATTTTATGGTTTAATTTGATAATAATAGTATGAAAAGAATTCTTTTGTTAATTGTTTTAGTGTCAGCTCTTTCGTGTAAGCAGAAGATTACCGAGGCTGATCTTTCAAATTTAAACGGTTATTGGGAAATTGAAAAAGTGGAGCTTCCCGATGGTGACATGAAAGAATATAAAGTAAATGAAACTATTGATTTCTTTAAAATAGAAGCTAATAAAGGTTTTAGAAAGAAAGTAATGCCTCAATTAGATGGAACGTATTTAACTAATGATATCCAAGAAGATGTTGTTGTGGTTATTAAGGATGGTAATGCTTCACTTCAATACAAAACTACTTATGCTTATTGGAAGGAAGAAATTATCGAGTTAACTAAGGATAAATTAGTAGTAAAAAATCAACAAGAAATTGAATATTATTACAAAAGACCAGCAAAATTTTCAGTAAAATAAAATGGCTAAACGATTTAACGAAGAAAGTCCGATTGGAGATGTTTTAAAACAATTTATTTCTCAAA
>CAZCIV010000320.1:0-3637 GCA_964498595.1 uncultured Flavobacterium sp. | reverse complement strand
GAATATTTTCAATTAGAGAATTTAATCATTCATCCTTTTGATAAAAATTTTTCAGAATTAAACCCAGAAGAATTTGTATCAGAGGTACTTGTAAAACAATTAAATGTTTACAAAATTGTTATTGGTTATGATCATAGATTTGGGAAAAACAGAGCTGCTGATATTCATGACTTAATTGCCTTTGGGAAAAAATACGGTTTTGAAGTGGAACAAATTAATGCTGAAGAAATTAATGAAATTGCTGTAAGTTCCACAAAAATTAGAAAAGCTTTAATGGATGGAAATATTAAATTAGCAAACAAATATCTTGGTTATCCATTTATTATAACTGGTTTCGTTGTTAACGGAAAAAAATTAGGAAGAACATTAGGATTTCCAACAGCCAATATTAACATTGAAGAAAACTACAAATTATTGCCTAAAAATGGGGTTTATTTAGCCAAAAGTAAAATAGAAAACATTGAATATTTTGGCATGATGAATATTGGAAATAACCCCACAATAGGCGAAAACAAGCAATCGGTTGAAATTCATTTTTTTAATCTTAACGAAGACCTCTACAACAAAGAAATACAAATTTCTATATTAGAGCATATAAGAGAGGAAAAAAAATTCAATACTTTAGACGAACTTAAGGACCAACTTGGAAAAGATAAAATTTTCTCGCTCAATTACATAAAAAATGAACACTCTTTTTAGGGCAATTGACAACAGTCCGTTAATAATTTTTCGAATTTTTTTCGGATTATTAATTGCATGTGAAAGTTTTGGAGCTATTCTTATGGGATGGGTAAAAGTTGTTTTTATTGATCCTGAATTTACCTTTACTTTTATTGGATTTGAATGGCTGCAACCTTTGCCAGGATGGGGAATGTATTATTACTTCATTTTAAAAGGAGTTTTAGGCATAAGCATCATGCTGGGTTATTATTACCGAATTTCCATAATATTGTATACCATTCTTTGGGCGGGGGTTTATTTGATGCAAAAATCATATTATAACAATCATTATTACTTATTACTTTTAATTAGTTTTTTAATGATTTTTCTCCCTGCTAATCGTTACGCCTCACTAGATGTTAAACAGCGTAGGGTAAATCAAGAACAAACCATGCCTAATTGGATTAGTTTACTTTTTATTTTTCAAATGTTCATTGTTTACTTTTATGCTTCTGTAGCTAAATTATACCCAGATTGGCTAAACGGAACATTTACAAAAATGTTACTAGCTGGAACTACCTCTCGACCATTGTTCTTAGAAATCTTTGCTCAAAAATGGTTTTACATGTTTGTTGCTTATGCAGGAATTCTCTTTGATTTGTTAATTGTTCCACTTATGCTCATTAAAAAAACAAGAACAATAGCGCTTATTGCTTCAATCCTATTTCATGCATTTAATGCGCTAACGCTGCAAATAGGTATTTTCCCGTTTTTTGCTCTAACATTTGTATTATTCTTTTATGAGCCCGAAACCATCAGAAAAATATTTCTAAGGAATAAACATCAATTTATAACCTCTGATTCAAAATCCAATTATTACGGTAAAAAGCTGGTCTACTACTTAATTATACCTTATGTAATAATTCAGACGATACTGCCCTTACGACATCATTTTATTGAAGGTGATGTGCTTTGGACCGAAGAAGGTCATCGACTGAGCTGGCGTATGATGTTACGAAAAAGAGATGGGTTTATTTCAATTAAAATCAAAAATTTAAAAACTGGAATTGTAACCTTTTATGATTACAACAAAAACTTAAGTAGCAAACAGGCTCGGAATTTAGCAACAAAACCCGATTTTATTTGGCAATACTGTCAACGCATAAAAAAGGAGTATCAAAATGAAAAAATTGCTATTTATATTGATTGCAAAAACAGCATCAATAATAAAGAATACAGAACTTTTATTGATCCTAATTTTGACATGGCTAAAGCCGAATGGAGTCATTTTAAACACAACGAATGGATTGTACTTTATTAGGAAAAGATAAAAATATTGATTGATATCTTTTATAAGTCTTATATGGGATGTGTACGGAATATGCATGAGATAAGCATTAAACATTATAGTATATAAAAACAAAAAAAATCCCGATTTTCATCGGGATTCGTTTTATTTACTCATTTCTGTAAAATACTTATAGAATAACGGAATAGTTTCAATACCTTTTAAGTAATTGAAAACTCCAAAATGTTCATTTGGTGAGTGAATCGCGTCGCTATCCAAACCAAAGCCCATTAAAATAGTTTTACTCTTTAATTCCTTCTCAAACAACGCCACAATTGGAATACTTCCACCTGAACGAACTGGAATTGCAGGAACACCAAAAGTTTCAGTATATGCTTTATTAGCCGCTTGATATCCTATACTATCAATTGGAGTAACATAACCTTGTCCGCCATGATGCGGTTTTACTACCACTTTAACGGATTTAGGCGCTATACTTTCAAAATGTTTTTTGAATAATTCTGTAATTTCTTCCCAATCTTGATTTGGCACCAAACGCATTGAAATTTTTGCATACGCCTTACTTGCAATAACCGTTTTAGCTCCTTCTCCTGTGTAACCACCCCAAATTCCGTTTACATCTAAAGTAGGACGAATTGAATTTCTTTCATTGGTAACATAACCTGCCTCTCCGTGAATGTCTTCAATATCTAAAGCTTTTTTATATTTCTCTAACGAGAACGGTGCTTTGGCCATTTCCGCTCTTTCTGCAGCAGATAATTCTTCTACTTTATCATAAAAACCAGGGATAGTTATGTGATTATTTTCATCATGTAAAGAAGCTATCATCTTAGCTAAAATATTAATTGGATTAGCAACAGCTCCACCATACAATCCTGAATGTAAATCTCTGTTTGGCCCCGTAACTTCAACCTCAACATAGCTCAAACCTCTTAAACCAGTGGTAATAGAGGGTTGCTGATTGGAAATCATTCCTGTATCTGAAATTAATATAACATCATTGGCTAATTTTTCTTGGTTACGCTCTACAAACCAACCTAAGCTTTTAGAACCTACTTCTTCTTCCCCTTCTATCATGAATTTAACATTACATGGCAAGCAATTATTTTGAATCATATATTCAAATGCTTTGACATGCATGTACATTTGACCTTTGTCATCGCAAGCACCACGTGCAAAAATAGCTCCCTCTGGATGAATTTCTGTTGTTTTAATTACGGGCTCAAAAGGTGGTGAAGTCCATAAATCGATTGGATCAGGTGGTTGCACATCGTAGTGACCATAAACCAAAACCGTTGGTAAATTTTTATCGATGATTTTCTCTCCGTAAACAATAGGATATCCTGGTGTTTCACAAAGCTCGACAAAATCGCAACCTGCTTTTTCTAAACTTGCCTTAACTGCTTCTGCTGTTAATACAACATCATGAGCATAAGCACTATCTGCACTTACTGATGGTATTTTTAAAAGTTCGATTAATTCATTTAAAAAACGCTCTTTATTTTCTTGAACGTATTGTTTTATATTGTCCATTTTAATTATTTGATTATGCTCAAAAATACAAAAAATGTTCATACCAAAATATATAAAAAAAGTTAATTAATATCTAGATTGAAATTTCAATTTGATACATTTGTTATCCACTTAATAATACAAAACTTAAACTTT
>CAZCIV010000319.1:0-3644 GCA_964498595.1 uncultured Flavobacterium sp. | reverse complement strand
AACCCAGGACCCCATCATTAAAAGTGATGTGCTCTACCAGCTGAGCTACCAAGTCGGTGCGTTCAAGAAATAAGTTTTATGTAGTGACCTGGCTGGGATTCGAACCCAGGACCCCATCATTAAAAGTGATGTGCTCTACCAGCTGAGCTACCAAGTCATTTTATTTCCTTGAATGCGGGTGCAAATATATAAACATTTATTTATTTTGCAATGGGATTTTCTTATAAATTTGTCTTTTTTTACAATTAATTTCTTAACCCTTTAATTTATAAGGGATTATTTATTTATGAAAATAGTTTTATTAGGTTACATGGGGTGCGGTAAGTCGGTAATAGGTGCTTTTTTATCGAAGAAGCTGCAAATTCCTTTTTATGATTTGGACCAAGAAATAGAAAAAGAAACTCAAATTTCGATTGCTGAATTGTTTCAAACTAGAGGTGAAATTTATTTTCGAAAAAAAGAAAATGAAATTCTGAAAACTTTTTTAGCGAAAGAAAATGACTTTGTTTTAAGTTTAGGTGGAGGAACACCATGTTACTACAACAATCACGAACTATTACTTCAAGAAGGAGTGTTTTCTATTTATTTAAAAGCTTCGGTAGATACTTTAGTAAACCGATTAATTAATGAGAAAGCCCAACGTCCATTGCTTCACAATCAAGATGAGGTTTCTTTGAAAGATTTTATCAATAAGCATTTATTCGACCGAAACTTTTATTATCATCAGGCAACGAAAATAGTTACCGTAGATAATAAGTCGGTAGAGCAAATAGCAAATGAAATAAGGATCTTGTTAGCTTAAGTAAGCATACGAGTTGTTTTCTTCAAAAACCACTTGAATGTGTTCTTGTAGAGAAGTCGACAATGATAATCCTTTAAAATCAGCCTTTACGGGGTATTTTTTGTGATTTCTGTCTACTAAAACAGCTGTTTTGAATTTACTTAGAGGTACTTCTAAAAAGTGTTTTACACCATAAATTAAGGTAGTTCCAGAACTCAAGACATCGTCAATTAAGACTAAGGCTTTGTTTTTATAATCTTCGGGAGTTATAGAAGTCGTTACAACATCTTGTGGCTTTTGCTTATTGATTTTAACTTCACAAAGCGTTACATTTAAATCCGAAATTAAAGCTAATTCTGCAGCTATTTTATCAGCAAAAATATAACCGTTATTTGCAATTCCAGCTAAAATTACTTCCTCTTCATTTACGAAGGTTTCGAAAATTTGGTAAGCAATTCGTTTGGTTTTGTGTTTGATTTCTTCGTGCGTTAAAATGATATTTTCCATTTGTGTTGTTATTTGACTTCAAAGATAAAAAAGAGTTCTTTATTTTCTCGCGGCTTTATCGAATTATGTGCTTTTTCTAGTGTTTTTATGTTGAATTTATCTGAAAACAGATTCAAATATTCGGTTACAGAACCTCCAAATGGCGGACCGTCAGTTGTTAATGGAAAGTCAAATAATAGTCCTGCTAATTTTCCATTTGGATTTAATAGCGAAGCCATTTTTTCAACATATTGTAGGCGCATTTTTGGCGGTAAAGCACAGAAAAACGTTTGTTCTAAGATTAAATCGAAAGTCATATTCAAAGCAAAAAAATCAGAATGAATCAAATGTGATGCAAATTCAGGTTTTCTCGATTTGATGTTACGTAAAGGGGTTTCGGCAATATCAATCACGTATACATTTTGAAATCCATTTTCAACTAAATAGTCAAATTCATAACCATTTCCGGCACCTGGAATTAAAATTTTAAGATTTTTATCGGTTAATTGGTCGATGTATTCTTTTATTGGCGTTGTAATTGTTCCTGTATCCCAACCCGTTTCTCCTTTTTTATAGCGTTCTTCCCAATAATTCATTTTATTCCATTTCTTCTGATTCAATATTATCATATAAATAGTCATCAATATCTCTACGTTCTTTTTTAGTAGGACGTCCTGTTCCATGGGCGCGATAGTGTTCTTTTGATAACTTCAATAATTCTAAATGTTCAAATGCTTCTTTTGGTGTTTCATCCTTGCGATACATGTCCACAAGTTTAGCTCCCAAACGATTTTGAGGGACATCTAAAATGGTTAGTCTATAATTGATTTGGTCTTTTCTTAATGTAATTTTATCGGTTGGGAATATCTCGCGCGACGCTTTTGCAACTTGACCATTTACAGTAACATGACCTTTTTTTACAGCTTCTGCTGCTATGCTTCGAGTTTTGTAATATCGCAAACACCATAAAAGTTTATCAATACGCATAATATAAATCAAAAAACCTTGTTAATATTTCTACAAAAATAAATGAAAATTGTATCTTGCGCCCTATAAATTTAATAATAATGAAAAGCCTTTTTAAAATAGTACTTTTATTAATTTTTACTGTAACACTTTACTCTTGTAATTCAGATGGTGCTGCTACCGTTAAGGTAAGAGATTATCAAGAAGTGTATGACGAAAATATCGTGGAGATTGAAGATTACTTAAAAGAAAATTATTTAGAGCTGGATGCTGATTTAAATGCAACAGTTACTATGATTCCTGAAAACGGAACACAAACTTCTATTTGGGATCAGACCGATTACCCACTTCAATCTATTACGGTAAAAAATGATTCTCGTTCTACTTTATTAACAGATGGTAGAATTGACGACGATGTAGACTATAAGTTGTATTATATTGTTCTAAATGAAGGTGGTGGTGAAAATGTTACGAGTGTAGACTCTACTTTAGTAGCATACAAAGGTTGGAATTTAACAAATGAGGTTTTTGATTTAAATAATTTTGGAGTATGGTTTTCATTTCCTGAATCTTCTGTTTCTTCGATTTCAGGATTTAGACAAATTCTTTCAAAGGTAAAAACAGAAGAATCTCATGTAGAAAATAGTAATGGTTCTGTTACCAGAGTAAATTATGGAAATGTATTGGTTTTTATTCCTTCTGGGTTGGCCTATTTTTCTGGTAGTAGAGAGAATATTAATCAGTATGCGCCTATTGCTTTTCAAATTAAATTATTTGATTTCAAGACCCGAGACCATGATAAAGATCGAATCCCTAATATTTATGAAGATTTAAATAATAATAATGATTATTTTGATGACGATTCGGATGGTGATAAAATCCCCGATTTTTTAGATGTAGATGATGATGGAGATGGAAAGCTAACAAAATTTGAAATTAGAATGCCTATACCAGCTACTAGCCCATATCAATATTATGACTTTAATTCGATACCCGTTTGCGCTCAAGATCCAAATGGTAAAAAAGTTCATTTAAGTAATTATTGTAGATAATAGTTTGTAAAAAAGCCGTCTTAATGTCGGCTTTTTTTATAGTGTTTTTTAAGGTATTACCAGTTCAAATTTTATTTCTTTGACTACTACTAATTTGTAATTTGTTTTAATTCCACTAAAAGATAAAGATGAAGCATTCTCTACCAAAATATTTTCCAAAACATTAATATTTTCATCAAATTCAAAAGGATGCATACAACTAAATCTAAAAACTGTAAACAGATTTGAATCTGTTTTTTTTGTTTTTAAAGTGTAAGAAATCATATTCTTTTTTTTATTTGATTTATGTAATAATTCAATTTTTATTTCTTTATAGATACTATCAATTTTTGAGATGGATTTTGTTTCCAATTCATATT
>CAZCIV010000318.1:0-3644 GCA_964498595.1 uncultured Flavobacterium sp. | reverse complement strand
TGTTATCAAAAAACAAAACCAAAGAAAATGCAAATTACATTTTTGCTTTATTTTCTGGTGAAGAAGACGGTTTAATTGGCTCAAAACATATGGCAGAAACTTTGAAAGCATTGTATCCAAATGTAGTGACAATGATTAATATGGATATGATTGGTCGATTAAATGCTGACAAAGGTTTAACAGTCGGTGGTGTAGGAACCTCTCCTGAATTTACTAAAATTGTTAATAAAAATAAACCAGCTGGTTTCAATGTTACATTAGATCCAGCAGGACAAGGGCCATCTGATCATACTTCTTTTTATTTAAAAGATATTCCAGTAATGTTTTTCTTTACAGGAACTCATAATGATTATCACAAACCAAGTGATGATGAAGATAAAATCAATTACTATGGTGTGAGAAATATAACGGATTATGTATTCCGTGTATGCTTAGAAATTGAAAAGTTAGAGAAAGTTGAATTCACTAAAACAGCTATGAATTCAGAAAAAGTAGTTCCAAAATACAAAGTAACTTTAGGAATTATGCCTGATTACACCGATCATGGAGATGGCTTACACATAGATGGAGTTACCGATAATCGTCCAGCTCATGCAGCAGGAATTTTAGTAGGTGATATTTTGGTAAAAATTGGAGATTGCGAAATCAAAGAAGTATATGGTTATATGGATTGTTTAGCCAAGTTAAATGTAGGAGAAGAAAAAGACGTAACCGTAATGCGAAATGGTAAACCCATTACAATGAAAGTAAAATTCTAAAATTAAATTAAAGAGGACAATGTTCCTCTTTTTTTTATCAAGATTTTTTATATTTGATAAACACAAAAACTACTATTTTGGAAAAAGAAAATAAATGGAATAAAACCAATCAATGGGAAAACGAAATAGAGCAATTGCATGCTATCATTCGTAAAACGCCTTTAGTTGAATCAACAAAATGGGGAGGTCCTGTTTATACTTACAACAATAAAAATGTATTGGGAATTGGTGGTTTTAAATCCTATTTTGGGATTTGGTTCTATAATGGAGTGTTTTTGAAAGATGAAAAGAAACTGCTTATCAATGCGAATGAAGAAAATACAAAATCATTGCGTCAAATGCGATTTAATTCAGCAAATGAAATTGATGAGAAATTAATTTTAGCTTACATTAAAGAAGCCATTGAAATTGAAGAAAAAGGATTGGCGATTCCAAAAGAAAAAAAGGAAACCATAATCCCTGAAATTTTACAAAATGAATTGGATAAGAATTCGGAACTTTTAGCCAAATTCAATACGTTTTCTCCTTACAAACAAAGAGAATTTATTGAACACATAACTTCTGCAAAACAAGAAAAAACACAAATGGCTCGTTTAGAAAAAATCATTCCAATGATATTAGAAGAAAAAGGTTTAAACGACAAATACAGATAAAAAAAGCCGAATTTCAATTTAGAAATTCGGCTTTACTTTTATTCTAAATGAAATTATGCTTTTAATTTAGCACTCATTTCCATTGAAATAGCAGATTTTTCCATTTTGATTTTACCCGCCATTGTTTCCACAACGATAGTATCATCATTCATTTCAGCAATTTTACCGTGAATTCCAGCTTTAGTGATAATTCTATCACCTACTTTTAATCCGCTTTCAAATGCTTTTTCTTTTTTGGCTCTTTGTTGTTGTGGTCTTATCAATAAGAAATAAAACACAGCAATCATTAATACTAACTGAATTCCTAATTCTGGAGTCATAACTATTTAATTATTATTTAGCTGCTGGTGCAGCTGGTGTTACATTTGCTTTAATTTTGAACATTTCGTGTCCGTTTGCAGTATTCGTTTTAAGAGTCACTGTTTTTTCTTGTGCTCCAGGTTTTCCCTTTGAATCAAAAGATACTTTAATTGGAGCAGAATCTCCTGGTTTTATAGGTTCTTTAGGAGGTTCAGGAACAGTACATCCACAACTTCCTTTTGCTTCATAAATCATTAAGTCTGAATCTCCAATATTTTTTACAATGAATTCAGTTTCAACTCTATCACCTTCTGAAATAGTTCCAAAGTCATGAACTTCTTTATCTAATTCAACCTTTGCTAATTTTCCAGCGATAGCATTTTGCTCTTGAATTGCTTTCATATCAGCATCAGTAATTTTATCTGCTGCACTCTCTTGTTTACAAGAAGTTGCTGCAAAAACAAATGAAATAGCCAATAAACTAAGTGATTTTCTTATCATATTTTTAAAATTTATAATAAACCTCTACCTGATTTTTTTAATTTTCCGTCTTGAGTAAATTCTTTTACCAAGTTATCTAAAATTCCGTTGATAAAAATACTACTTTTTGGTGTAGAATACTCCTTTGCAATTTCTAAATATTCGTTAATTGTTACTTTCGTTGGAATTGATGGGAATTTCAATAACTCACAAATTGCCATTTTTAAAATAATGGTATCAATTTCGGCAATACGTTCCACATCCCAATTTGGCGTTTTATCGATATATTCTTTAGATAATTCTAATTCGTTTAAAACCGTTTTTCTAAACAAGTTTTTTACGAAATCTTTATCATCTTCATCTTTGTAAACTTTTGGAACAATCAAAGTATCATACTCTCCTTTTAATTGTTTGATTTGCTTCACGATTAACGTATTAATCCCTGGCAAATCATCCACCCAAGTTAATTTAAAATCCTCTAAATAATCATACAAACGATCGCTTGGTGCAATTACTTGGGTATATAAATCAACAATAAAATTTTTCTCATCTTCAAAACTGCCAGCAGGCTTTTGCATGTAATTTTGATACAATTCACTTTCTTTAATCGTTTCAATCAAACCTAAAATAATATCGTCGTTTAATTTCCAATTGTTGATATTATGGTCATCTAAAGCAGTTTCTATTGCTTCCGATTCTGCTAATAAAACCAAAACTTTATTGTTGATGAATTTTAAATTGGGATTGCGCTCTTCTTTAGTTGCTAAATGTTTTTTAGAAGCCAAATCAATGTATTCTTCTTCTTTCTTTTTGATTTCGATAAGTGCTGAAAGCAATAAAAGATACAAGTTTTGGGTGTTTTCGATACTTTGAAAAAGGAATTTTTCTTCTTTATCCAAATTATCAGATTGGTGTTGGTGCATCGCATAAATACTTTGCATCACTTTTACTCGGATATGTCTTCTGTTTAACATACTAATTAAGAACTTTATAAAATTAAGAGAGCGAAAAAGTTACCTCTTTCGCTCTGCAAAAATACAATTTTATTTAAAACGAATTACTTCTTTAATTCATTTTTTGCATCATCAATACGTTTTTGCGCCATTGAAAAAGCCGCTTGATGCGTAGTAATGTTGTTATCATCTGCAAATTTGAAAATCTCTAATGCTGTGTTATAGATGTTTTCTGTTTTCTCCATCACCTGAGCATTCGTCCATTTTACCAATTCAGAATACACGTTGATAACACCACCCGCATTGATTAAGAAATCAGGTGCGTATAAAATACCCTTTTCTTTTAAGATTTTTCCATGAACCGCTTCGTTAGCTAATTGATTATTAGCCGCTCCAGCAATGATAGAAGCTTTAATATTGTTGATAGTAGCATCATTAATAGTAGCTCCTAAAGCACATGGTGCGTAAATATCTACATCAGCACTGTATAAATCAGCACC
>CAZCIV010000317.1:0-3661 GCA_964498595.1 uncultured Flavobacterium sp. | reverse complement strand
CTCCTGAATTTATTATTACATCGTTGGAAGTAAAAATCATACTGGCTTTCATGTGTGCTTCTTTACTTTTCGATTTCTGGAGTAGGTACAAACAGATGGCATTGGCAGTTAATGCTAAAACTGAAACTCCAATCATAATTCTGTAGTCTGGCATTTCTTCAGAACCTATAAATCGTCTTACCACTTCTATAATACCTAAAAAGGCTAAGGATAATTGAAAATAACCACTCCAACGTGCAACTTTCTTTTTTCTCAGAACTGTTGAACCAACTGCCCAAAGACTTAATCCATATACAAAAGAATCAGCTAACATGTCTAAAGAATCTGCCACCAAACCCATTGACTTTGAAATAAGTCCGGTAGTCATTTCAATTATGAAAAATCCAAAATTAATTATGAGTATCGTCCATAACAGTTTTGATTGTACATCGGAACTTTCTATTGTTACTTCCTTTTCATCAATAGAACTTGAATATGTATGTTTTGCTCCAAAGTTTAATGATTCCAGACGCGATAATATTTCTTCATCTTCCCGAGAATGAAAAACAGTAAGATTGCGATTTTCAATATCGAATTCCAATTTCCTGATAACCTCTATTCCATCCAACTTCATACGAATCATGTTTTCTTCGGATGGACAATCCATTTTCGATATGTGGTATTCTGATTTAATCATTGTCGCCTGATAATCTAAGTTTTATTCCTCCATTAAATACAAATCCATCAGCCGGTGCCCAAATATCAGGGAAAGTAGGATTATTTGTTGGCGGCAAAACCAAAGGTTCAAAATCAGATTGCATAACGTTTGTAAAGTTCTCGAAATTCACGAATAAAGATAAACGTTCCCAATGTCGCATAATCATTATTCCCATTGTCCAATAATCTGTTTTTTGATTGTATAAATTATCGAACTGTTTCCCAGTGTAATAAACCTCATATCCAGCAGACCATTTTTCTTCAATTTCATAGAATAATACTGCACCCGCATTGTGCTTTGGTGTAAGTGGTTTCTGGTTATTGATATTATCGTATTGTAATTCGGTATTAACAAAGGCGTAGTTTAAATAGAGTTTAAAATCGTCGTATGTTAGTTTTATATTGGTTTCAAAGCCTGAACTTAAAATGTTACCATCAGCGCTTTCAAAATAAGCCATGCCCATTGTTTCGTCTTCCCGTAAAACCAATGCATTTTTTAGCTGAGTCAAAAAGAAGAGTTGGTTGATTGAGAAAGTCATTTCATCGCCCAATGCGGTTTTGTAATTTATATCGAAATTTCCTCCTATTGAAGTTTCTGCATCTACCAGGTCTTTTGATAATGGTTGAATATCCCGATAATAAATTCTCTCAGCATCTTCGGTGAAAATTGTAGGAAGCTTGTAACCCATAGCACCGCCAAGTCGTGAACTTAATTTATTGTTAGGTTTAAATAACAATGAAAAACGTGGCAGCACAAATGTCCCATAGTCAGCATTGTAGTCGGTTCGTAAGCCAGTTTCTAACCCAAGTTTTTTACTAAAATCGGTAGTGTTTTGAATAAAGCCACCAAAGGTGTTATGTGTATAATCTCTTGCAGAATATGAGTCAGCGTCTGTCTCTGTAAACTGTTCGAGATAATGGTTTAATCCCAATTGCCATTCTGTATTATCGTTTTTATGCAAATTGTATATGGCTTCGGTAAAACTGGATAATTGATTTCCACTGAATCGGTAGTCTGGAATACTTAGTTTTCTGTCAAAATAGGAAACACTATTTTTAAAAGAGAATGTTCTGTCATCGGTTGTATTCCGAAAACTTAATTGCGTAGCATAACGTTCCGATTTATTTTCTTCGGAAAAAATATGTTCAGTACTTGTGTTTCCCTTTATCACTTCCATGTCTCCACCCGTTCTATTATCGATGGTAGTGTTTAACCCTAAACTTAATTCAGTGTTAGGATTGAAGTAGTAGTAGAATTTTGGATTTAGACTAAAAGTTTGCGCTTTGGGCATATTTGAAAAACCATCTTCGTCGGGGTCGAATGCGATTTGATTATTAGCTGAGCCATAAACTGAAAGACCAACTTTTCCGTATTTCTGCGCATAAAACAAATTGCCAGTTGTACCCAAAGCACTTGTTTGATTTAGCATAACATCAAGCTTTGCTTCCTCTTCTGGTCGTATGGTTACAAGGTTTACCAAACCTGCAATTGCTCCACCACCGTACAAAGTAGAATTACTCCCTTTAATTAGCTCAACTTGCTTTAAGTCAAGCGGTGGTATTTGCATAATAGATAACCCACCGGCGAAACCACCATAAAGTGGCATTCCATCTTTTAATATTTGTGTGTATCGACCATCCAAACCCTGAATGCGAATACTCATATTTCCAGAACTAAGTGAGGTTTGCTGCATATGCACACCTGTGGTTTCTCTTAAAAGCATGCCAATATTTGTTGAGTTCATAGCTGCTTTTTCGCCTAATTCTTCGCCTGTAATTGCTTCAATTCTTGTTGGAATATCCTGAATTGTTCGGGAAGACCTTGTTGCTGCAATTACAACTTCTTCAAGTTCTTCTCCTTCTTCCAGCTCAACTTCAATCGTTTTGTTGTTGTCATCTGGAAAAGATAAAGTAATTTCCTTTTCTTTAAAGCCGACAAAAGAAATTACAAACTCTATTTCGCCATTGGGTAAATTCTCCAATCTTGCAAAACCCTCATTATTTGTAATTGTACCTGTCGTCGTTCCTTCAATAATTACACTTGCTCCAATTAAGGATTCGCCAGATTCTTCTTTTACCTCAAAAGTTATTTTGTTTTGTGCGAATAATAAACCTGTTGAAAAAAGAAGTAATAGAATAGTGAATGTTTGTTTCATAGCATAACTTTTAAAAATTATGTAACAAAACTACTGAATGAGTACGTGCAACAGTATTGCAAAGTTTTATCGGCAATTAGGGCAAATTCCTTTTACCACAAAATTGGCATTTTCAAACGAGAAGCCTTCTGCTAAATCCATCTTTGGAACTGGCATGTCTTTCATACAGTGAGTTTGACCGCATTTATTGCATAAAAAATGAATATGAAGGTCATCGGGTTTGCAGGTACAATCATCATCGCACAAGGCATATTTTACCGCTCCCGTACCATCGTCAATGCTGTGAATAAGGTAGTTGTCCTGAAACGTCTTGAGCGTACGAAATATAGTTGACCTTTCAACATTGTCAAACTGCTGTTCTATTTCATAAAGGCTTAATGCTTTCTTTTGTTTTTCTAAAATCTCGTAAACCAATTGGCGCATAGCGGTTGGTTTGATATTCTTTTGTTCTAATTTTTTATCTGTTTTACCTTTCATAAATGTAAATGTACAATGATTAAGCTAATGTAGCGCAGGCAAAAAAACAACTCTTTTGCAAACTTTGGATTGCAGGGCTGGCTTGCAGCGGTTTGCAAATGTGTTGTTTTGTGCGGTTGGGTTTCTTTTGTCTTTGCGGGGGGGAGAGAAAAAACAAAATAAATTACCCTCAATATGCACTGACCTTTTTACGAAGCACCAAATCAATAAATTTTTCTTTCTATTAATTAATCTTTTATTTCAAAGCATCGAGTTTTGTCTTTTTACACTTGCATACAACGTTTCGCGGCTTGGCGAAGGTGGCGATTTTACCACAAATGTTCATACGAAGC
>CAZCIV010000316.1:0-3668 GCA_964498595.1 uncultured Flavobacterium sp. | reverse complement strand
GATGTTGAAAAACTATTAGAAAAAATTGAAGAAGACGATGACGTAATGAACGTATATCATACGATGCAAGAAAGCGCTGAGTAATTCTTTTTCTAACTTATATACAAAATCCTCGCAAGAAATTGTGAGGATTTTTTTATATATTAGCGAATATTATACTTTAGAGACATATTCTGAATGATAGTAAATGAATTAATCTTGTAAATATTTTGCAAATGAAAAACTTATTTAATTATTTAAACAAACATGGTGTTTTTGTAATTCTACCTTTTTTCACATATTTGGTTTTCATCATTTTTCAAAGAGAATTTAATGAATTTGAAAGATATTTTTTTGGTTTTTTCTTTTTTTTCACACTTTTATTAAGCAACTTTTATTTTATTATTTTTCACACTGAAAAAATACATCAGCATTCAGAAAATAGTCAAGGAAGATTTAAATTCTTAGCTCACACTTTAGGAATTGTTTTCTTTTTATCTCTTACTTTTGCATCATATTATTGGTGTTTATTTGATTACAATAATGAAAACTTTATAAATGTTAAAAATACAAATCACTTCTTAGAGTTTTTATATTATAGTTTTGGCATTTTTATTATGAATAATTCAAGTGAGATACAAGCAAATAGCCTATATGCCAAACTATTTGTAGGAACTGAAATGCTAACAGCATTTATTACTTTAATTTTAATTTTAGCAAATTTTAAAGATTTGAAAACTAAAAAAAGAAATATTAATTAATTGTTTTATAAAATCCAATAGCGAGGAATTACATTCCGTGACTATAAAATATAAAAATAAAAAATGAATCTACTACTTGAACAATTAGAAAAATCTAAACAAAACAAAGAGCTCTTAAATTTTACGGTTTACAACGATGACTCCAAATTTTGGTGTGGCTATGTTGTTGATTATTCGGAAGATTTTGTTGCGATACAACATTTTACAAAGTTTGGTAAAAAAGATGGAATAATAGTACATCCAATAGAACGTTTTGAAAGAATTGATTTTAATGACGATTACGTTAAAGCAATGGAATGTGTTATTGATTATAGTGATGAAATTTACAAACCGAACCCAATAAATTTTGTTTTTCTTCAAGATGAAAGCTACTATGAAAGTGTATTGAGACAACTTAAAGGAAATAAAAATATCATTACGAGTTTTGAGATTTCAAATGATGAATATTATTCAGGTTATATTTTAGAGGTTTCCGAAACAGATTTTATTATTAATTGCGTTGGAAAAAATGGTGAAGATTTGGGAATGTCTATTTTTAAAATTGAAGATATTACAAGTGTTCAATTAGACGATGTTGACAATAGAAGAAGAAATATTTTATTCAAATGGTTAAAAGCTAAATTATAAAAAATATGGCAGATAATTTTGTATCGTTACATCGCGTAGTAACGGCTCCACCTGAAAAGGTGTTTCGTGCCTTTACAGAGGCAAATGCAATGGCCTCGTGGATTCCACCATATGGTTTCTTGTGTGAAGTTCACAGTATGGAGGTAAAAATTGGAGGTAGTTTTAAAATGTCGTTCATCAACTTTACAACGGGTAACGGACATTCTTTTGGTGGAACTTATCTCGATGTCAAACCCAACGAATTTTTAAAATACACCGACACTTTTGATGACCCGAATTTACCAGGTGTAATGACAACTTCGGTTTGGTTAAAAGAAGTTTCGTGTGGTACCGAAATCAAAATATTACAAGAAAACATTCCCGAAATGATTCCTACCGAAATGTGTTACTTGGGTTGGCAAGAATCGTTAGAAAAATTGAAGAAGTTAGTAGAACCAAATATTCCGGATAATTAAAAAAATATTTTGTTAAACATTTTAAAATTACGTATATATTTTTTAATTTTACACGTAAATTAATTGTTATGAATACGAAACTAACATTGAATATTGATCAAAATGTAATTGAAGAAGCTAAAACTTATGCAAAAAACAATAGTGTAAGTTTATCTAAGCTTATCGAGAATTATCTTTTTTCACTGACTAAAAAAAATAATCCTACAACAAAAGTAAGTCCACTTGTGGAGAGTCTTACTGGAGTTATTTCGTTAGAAAGTGATGATTATAAAAAAGAATATGCGGATTATTTGGCAAAAAAGTATTCCTAATGGATAGAATATTAGTAGATACCAATATTGTTTTAGATTTACTTTCTAAGCGAGAAGAATTTTATAAAGAAGCACAAGAATTATTTACGTTAGCCGATCATAGTAAAGTTAAACTTTATATTTCTTCTTTAACACTTGCGAACACGCATTATTTATTAACGAGAAATCATAAATTAGATGAAGCTAGGAAAATTTTAATTAAATTTAAAGTTTTAGTTACTGTTTTATCATTGGATGATAAAATTTTAGAATTAGCTTTAATTTCAGATTTTAAAGATTTTGAAGATGCAATTCAGTATCACACTGCTTTAGAAAATGAATTAGATTTAATAATCACACGGAATAAAAAAGATTTCAAGACTTCAGCTCTACCCGTATTAACAGCAAAAGAATATTTAAAAAAATAAAAAAATCCTGAGCTCTCACTCAGGATTTTCTATATCTAAAATCAATTTACTTGATAATTTCAATTTTTAAAGCTTCTTCTTGGTTTACCGAATCAAAAAAACCTTGTTCGTTCATCCAATCGTCGCTGAATACTTTACTCATGTAACGTGAACCATGGTCAGGGAAAATGATTACTACATTACTATTAGCGTCAAATTCGCCTTCTTCAGCGTATTGTTTCACCGCTTGGAAAGCAGCTCCAGAAGTATATCCTACGAATAACCCTTCTCTTTTAGCTAATTCTCTTGCTGTGTGCGCACTTTCTTCATCGGAAACTTTGATAAATTTATCAATCACATCAAAATCAGTAGCCGTTGGAATTAAGTTTTTACCTAAACCTTCAATACGGTATGGATAAATTTCAGCGTTATCAAACTCTTTAGTCTCGTGGTATTTTTTTAAAACCGAACCAAAAGCATCAACTCCTAAAATTTTAATATTTGGATTTTGCTCTTTTAAGAAACGTGCTGTTCCCGAAATAGTTCCTCCAGTTCCACTACACGCCACTAAGTGTGTTATTTGACCGACTGTTTGTTCCCAAATTTCTGGTCCTGTAGATTTATAATGAGCATCAACATTTAATTCATTGAAATATTGATTGATGTAAACCGAACCTTTAGTTTCCTCATGCAATCTTTTAGCAACATTGTAATACGAACGCTCATCATCAGCTGAAACGTGAGCTGGGCAAACATATACCTTAGCCCCCATTGAACGTAACATATCGATTTTATCTTTTGATGATTTTGAACTCACCGCCAAAATACAATCATAACCTTTAATGATGCTTACCATCGCTAAACTAAAACCTGTATTTCCAGAAGTAGTTTCAATAATAGTGTCTCCTGGTTTTAGGATACCTCTTTTTTCTGCTTCTTCAATAATGTATAATGCGATACGGTCTTTTGTAGAATGACCTGGATTAAAGGCTTCAACTTTTGCATAGAAATTACCTGGTAAATCAGCTGAAACTTTATTCAGTTTGATTAATGGTGTATTTCCAATTAAATCTAATACACTATTATAGGCTTTTATTTCTTCTTTCATATGAAGATACTGTTTGTTTTAATGTTTCCAAAATACTATGC
>CAZCIV010000315.1:0-3684 GCA_964498595.1 uncultured Flavobacterium sp. | reverse complement strand
AAATTGAAAGAACATTTTACCGGTGCAGGTATTCAACATTTCACGGGACAAGCATTAGCTAAGTTGCCTGTTCCTATTCCAACATCAAATGAAGTTCAAACCATCGTCCGCCAATTAGATGCCCTGCGTGCCGAAACGCAAAAGCTGGAAGCGGTGTATCAAAAGAAAATTGATGATTTGGAAGAACTGAAAAAATCAATCCTGCAAAAGGCATTTGCGGGAGAATTGCGTGGTGGTAAGCCTGTAGGATAAAAAAACTGAATAAACGAATGCCATTGAATGAGCGATAAAGAAAAAAATACCGGAGGTTTTATTCCCACACATGGTGGTTATCGCAATCTGTTCAGCTATCAGAAAGCGGAAATCATTTATGATGGCACGGTGTATTTTACCAATTGCTTTTTTAACAAATACGACCGCACAGTTGGGCAAATGGTGCAGACGGCCCGCAGTGGCAAACAGAATATTGCAGAAGGCAGCATGGCATCGGCCACTTCAAAAGAAACCGAAATAAAACTGACCAATGTTGCACGGGCCAGTTTGGGGGAGCTGCAAATAGACTACGAAGATTTCCTGAGAACGCAAAAGCTCCCTTTGTGGGAAAAAAACCACAGACTGGTCGACCGCCTGCGCGAGCTTAATAAAAGTGTGCCAAATCCCACTTACGAAACATTCAAAAAAGCCATTGAGCACCAAAACCCGGAGATTTGTGCCAATACGATGATCACTCTAATAAAAATTTGCACCTATCTGCTTAAACAGCAGATAAAGCAACTGGAAATGGCCTTTGTAAAAGAAGGTGGTTTAAGGGAAAGAATGACAAAAGCGAGAATAGACGAGAGAAATAAGGATAAGTAACCCATTTGTGGGACATGGGCGACATCTTTGGACATTGTCGCCCATGTCCCACAAGTCCTACTAATAACACAGAATTATGAACGAAGCCGAAACCCGTGCAGAATTAATCGACCCAAAGCTGAAAGCCTGTGGCTGGGGTGTTGTGGAAGGTTCTAAAGTATTGCGTGAATACCACATTACGCAAGGCAAAATTCAAACAGGCGGTAGCTTCGGCGGGCTCACAAACCAGCGTGGCAAAAAAGAAATTGCCGATTATATATTGGTTTACAAAGGCATCAAGTTGGCTGTGGTAGAAGCCAAAAGCGATGAATTGGAAGTGGGCGAAGGCGTGATGCAAGCCAAAAAATACGCTCAAAAACTTCAATTAGAAACCACCTACAGCACCAACGGAAAGGCCATTTACCAAATCTGCATGAAGTCAGGCGAAGAAGGTTTGGTAACAGACTTTTTAAGCCCCGAACAACTTTGGAATAAAACATATCCGGTGATTTCGGCTTCGCTCAATCACCTGAACAACGCTGACATTGAGCGTAGTAGCAATGTTGAAGTGTGGAGAGAAAAGTTTGCGTCTGTTCCGTTTGAAGATAAAGGCGGAAGCTGGCAGTTGCGCTATTATCAGGAAATAGCCGTTCAGCGAACCGTTGAAGCCATTGCACAAGGCAAGGACAGAATTTTGCTCACCCTTGCCACAGGCACAGGTAAAACGGCCATTGCTTTTCAAATCGCCTGGAAACTGTTTCAAACCCGATGGACGGTTCGACAAGCTCACCGCCCTAACGAGCCTGCCCGCAGACCGAGAATTTTGTTTTTAGCCGACCGAAACATTTTAGCCGACCAGGCCTACAATTCATTTTCGGCATTTCCCGAAGATGCTTTGGTGCGGATAAAGCCCGGTGAAATAAAGAAAAGTGGAAAAGTGCCAACCAACGGCAGTATTTTCTTCACCATTTTTCAAACTTTCATGACTGCTGCACCTCAGTCGGGCAGCGAAGCTGTCACCGCTGTCCCACCCGTCCCACAGCAACCACAATACAATTTTGGACAATATCCACCCGACTACTTCGATTTCATCATCATTGACGAGTGCCACCGTGGCGGAGCTAATGACGAGAGCAATTGGCGCGGCATTTTAGAATATTTCAGTCCGGCCGTGCAATTGGGTTTAACGGCCACACCCAAACGAAAAGACAATGTGGACACATACCGGTATTTTGGCGAACCGGTTTACATCTATTCACTCAAAGAAGGAATTAATGATGGCTTTTTAACGCCCTTCAAGGTAAAACGCATCAAAACCACTTTAGACGATTATCGCTATACTTCGGACGATACGATTGTGGAAGGCGAAATTGAAGAAGGCAAATTGTATGAAGAAAAAGACTTTAACCGCACCATTGAAATTGTAGAGCGAGAAGCCAAACGCGTAAACATCTTTCTGGATGAAGCCAACCAAAACGAGAAAGCAATTATATTTTGTGCTAATCAAGCACATGCAGCATTGATAAGGGATTTAGTCAATCAAGAAAGATTTAAAAAACTCAGAAAAGGTATAGATGGGCAGCGTCACCCTGAGCTTGTCGAAGGGTATTGTGTTCGTGTAACTGCCAACGATGGCGAAGAAGGCGAAAGGTTGTTGCGTGAATTTCAGGACAATGAAAAAACAATCCCAACCATACTGACAACTTCGCAAAAACTCTCCACGGGTGTTGATGCACGGAACATTCGCAACATTGTTTTACTTCGCCCTGTCAACTCAATGATTGAGTTTAAACAAATCGTTGGCCGAGGCACGCGTTTGTTTGATGGTAAAGAATTCTTTACCATTTACGACTTTGTAGATGCTTACAAGCACTTTTCAGACCCTGAATGGGACGGTGAACCGATAGAAGAAGCACCCAGAGAACCTCAACCATATCCAATTCCTGAACCAACTGACCCACCCATTATTTCAGAACCTGGTGAGCCAAGGCCTAAGAAGCCAAAAATAAAAATCAAATTGCGGAATGGTAAAGAAAGAGAAATCAGACATATGGTTTCCACTTCGTTTTGGAGTGCAGACGGTAAACCCATTTCAGCAGAAGAATTTTTAAGCAATCTGTTTGGAGAGTTGCCCAAACTTTTCAAAGACGAAGAAGAATTGCGGAAACTGTGGAGCAATCCAATGACAAGAAAAATTTTGTTGGAGAATTTAGATGCAGCAGGTTTCCCAAAAGATGACTTACTGTCTTTACAGAAGTTGGTTGACATGGAAAAAAGCGACTTGTATGATGTGTTGGAATACGTTTTCAATGGCGACTATATTGCCATGACCAGAGAAGCCAGGGCAAAAGCAGCTGAAGCGACAATGTTTGCACTTCTCAACGACAAACAGAAAGAGTTTATCAATTTCGTATTAAGCAAATACATTGAAACAGGTGTTGATGAACTCGATCAGGAGAAGCTGCCAATCTTGCTGACCAATAAATACCAATCATTAGAAGACGCAAAAGAAATATTGGGAGATGTGGCAAGCATCAGCCGACTATTCATAGAGTTTCAGGAACATCTTTACAAACAGAATGTTGCATAATGAGAGGAACGATGCACACTGCAGCCAAATCATCACGACCATATGTCGCAAAAATCTACTGGTCAGTGCCCACGCGGGCACAAAGTTGGACATATAGTAACATAACACACAATATTGCCTCCTTCAATGATGAGCAAGCCAAACATACATCAGATTCAATGAACGTAAACAAACCAATGATGAAAAAGCGAAGCATTTATTTATCTGCATTTCTTTTGCTGATGATTTTAGTGTTGCCACTGTTGTTTCAGGCTTGC
>CAZCIV010000314.1:0-3689 GCA_964498595.1 uncultured Flavobacterium sp. | reverse complement strand
ACATTATAGAGTAGTAGGTTATGTTGCTGTAGATGAAGTACCAAATGAGACAAATGTTGAGCGTATTTTAGCGGAAAATCTAGATGATTTTATATATCAAAATTATATTTCGGAAATCGTAGTGGCTAATGTGAAAAATAAATTAGCCTCTGTTGATTTGTACAATAAATTATTGCGATTACTCGAAAAGGGAATTGTTATCCGAAAATACAATCAGGTGTATGAATACAGTACGTATCGATTGCCTATTCATTTTGAAGATCGAGAATTGTATAAGTTTTTCCCGTTTAGTAGAAGTAATCAAAACAAATTGTATGTGTATTACAGCCGTTTTTTTGATATTGTTTTTTCGCTAGTTGGATTAATTGGTTTTTTTATATTGGCACCTTTTTTATGGATTATCAATCTTTTTGTTAATAAGGGAAGTTTTTTTTATACCCAAGAACGTGTTGGGAAAAACGGAGTTCCATTTACGATTTACAAGATGAGAACCATGGTACAAAATGCCGAAGAAAACGGAGCTGTTTTTGCTACCACTAATGATAGTCGCATCACGCCTTTTGGAAAATTTCTTAGAAAAACAAGATTAGACGAATTGCCTCAATTTATCAATGTATTGAAAGGTGATATGGCTATTATTGGTCCACGTCCAGAACGTCCTATTTTTGTGGAGCAAATAGCAGCCTCAATTCCTTTATATCAAACGCGTCACGTTATTAAACCAGGTCTCACAGGTTGGGCGCAAGTAAACTATCCTTACGGTTCTAATTTAGAGGACAGTTTAATGAAACTTCGTTACGATTTGTATTACATCAAACACCGAAGCTTGGTTTTAGATGTTAATATCGTGGTGAAAACGTTGAGTACGGTGTTGTTTTTTAGAGGACAATAATTAGTGTTCAGTTATCAGTGTTCAGTAGTCAGTTTTATTAGTGTGCTATATTTGATTTCTTAATCTGTAACACAATTTTTGCTATCCAATAAAAATGTAAAGCGATGAATGGCCAAACAATTTCTAAGTGAATTTTTGTGGTCATGTAGGCTAGATATAGTAATAGCATCGCCAAAATAATTTGTCCCAAAAGTACGATTCTTTCTTTAATTCCTTTTTTAAGATACCAAGCGAATACCAACAAAAGGGGATTGAACAATAAAATGTTGTAGTTCCATAAAACTTCTTCGTGTAAGGAATAGAATCCTACTAAAGAGAAAAACAATCCCAATATTCCAGCGAAAACAAAGTAACTGATTTGAATCCATTTTTTGTTTGCTAACACTAAAGCCAATAAGATGGCGATTAAGGAATATATAGAGTTCATCCAATTGAAAGACACTTCTGTTTTACTGACTTCCAGAATTCTTTTATTGCTTTTTTCAATTGCATTACCGTTAACTTTAGTATACGAAATCGCTTCTTTGAATTCGTAAGGGAGGAATAATCTTGTTGCTGGTTCGTCAACTTTAGCTCCAAAAATCAATTGAATACCTAATTTCATGTAAAAATCCGTCATATACGGATACAGAATTTCTCGATATGTTTGATTGGAAGTATCTGATTTGATGTATTCTTTTCCTAAAATCCCATTGATTTTATCTACTACCATTGTCGTGCAATTTCTATCGATGAATTTATAGGTGTAAAAACGTTCGTCACTGTAAACAGAATGATTTAATTGCTGGAACAATAGATTCGTTTGGGTAGGATTCAGTTGTAATTCTTGTTCGATGATTTCTCTATTTTCTACTTGATAATTGTAGTAGAAATCGATAAAACTACCATTGGTTACAAAATATTGCAAGTCGCCTTTTACGAATTTACCAATGAAGTTAGGTGTACTAAAATCAAATGCACCATAATTATATACTACATCAATTCCTCTTAAACTATCTTGAATACGTATTCCGGTATGACCATACATGGCATATGATTCTGGACCTAATCCACAGGTTAAAATACTGACTTTTGCTTTTTCAGAAAGTGAAATGTTTTGGGAAAAAGCTATGGTGCTTAGTAGTATTGAAAGTATTAAAAGTAGTTTTTTAGTCATACAGTATTTTGTTTCAAGTTTCAGGTTTCAAGTTTCAGGTTTCAGGTTTTTGGCACGCGGATGAAACGGGTTCGCCTAGGCGAATCGCTGGTTTTAGCGGATTTTTTCAACACATAGACACATTAGATTAACGATTTTTTGTCTTGTAATTCAATATCTCTTTTATGAACTTTTTCAACTTAATTTACTTCCACTTTAGAAAAACTTATATGACTTATATGTTTTAATTTTTGTTTCAGTTTTCAAATTTATCACCAAACATCCATTACCTAAACAATTCCCAATCTACTTTTAAGGAAAATATATTGGAATACAAAGCCGCACTTTGGTCGCCTAAATCGGTTAAAGCGTAATCTACTTGAATGCCTTTGTATTTGAATCCTAATCCGATATTGGGTTGAAAACTTAATTTGCTTGAATTGTCTATTTGCGTAATTTGTTGGAAATTCCCTACACCTGCTCTTAGATATACCAAATCTATATAACCAAATTCCAATCCCAATGCTGGATCAATACTCACGGTATTGGTTGAAACTATGTCGTTAGTTCGGGTAAATTGCATGTTTAAATTGGTAGCCGCTAACAAGCTGTAATCATAGCGGATTATCCATTTTTTGGACATTCCTAATTGTGCTTTCGGTAATGTAATTTCGCTGGTTTCTGGTAATTCTTGGTTTTCTCCTGGAATGGCATCGGCGATTTCTTGATATTTTGCTTCGTCGATGGTCCAAGTGTTGTAGGTAGTAGTAATATCGCGAATCATTAAACCAAATTTCCAATCCTCATCATCGCTGATGTACTGAATTCCTAAATCCAATCCAAATCCCCAAGAATTAGCAAAATCTCCGATAATTCTACGAATTACTTTTGCATTTACACCATAATTTAAGCCTTCGATAGGTAAACTTCTAGCATAAGAAACGGTTAAACCGTAATCGGCAGTAGAGAAAAGAGAAATTCTATTGTAATCAATGTTGCCTTCGCTATCGATTAATTGGGTCGTATTCAAGATGTCGTCAACCCCAAAACGAATTAACGAAATTCCCACCGCACTTCTGTCATCAATTGGCATAGCAAAGCCGGCATAATCGTATTGAGCAATATTTGCAAAATAATTAGCATGCATTAAAGCGAATTGTTTGTCTTCTAATTTCAATAATCCTGCAGGATTCCAATAGCCTGAGTTCACATCCCCTGTATGGGAAACTACCGCATTAGACATTCCCAAAGCCGCAGCGTCTACTCCAATATTCATGAATTCGTTGGAATATTTTCGAACGGTTTGGCCATATGCCATCCAGCTAAAGCAAATTAGAAAATATAAAGTGGTCTTTTTCAATGCCAATTTTTTTTACAAAGATGAAATAAATTTCTCAAATAGTAAACTCTAAAAGTATTAACTTATTGTATTACCTTTGTTTTAAATTAACAAGAGGTATTCTTTGTTATTTTTGAAAAATGGTATATTTGTTGTGATGGAAAATAAAAATCTTTATGTCATCGCTGGATGTAATGGTGCGGGTAAAACTACTGCGTCTTTTACCATATTACCAGAGATTTTAGATTGTAAAGAATTTGTTAACGCTGATGAAATTGCAAAAGGTTTGTCGCCATTTCAACCTGATAAGGTAGCTGTTGAAG
>CAZCIV010000313.1:0-3692 GCA_964498595.1 uncultured Flavobacterium sp. | reverse complement strand
GCGAGGTAGAATGTTCAATTAACCACTTCACCCGCCATTGAGCTAAACGCCTGTTATGCCCAGTACTTTTTGTGTCAGCTGTGAATACCATATTTCTGCTCTCTCGTTAAAAAGGCTTCTCTGCCACCTTCAAGCTTTAATAGTTTCTCTCTATTTGTGATGTCTTCAATGGTTGTTGATGTAATATTTGTAAAGATGTTGTTGAGTGGAATTTCCAGAATGTGAATCCATTCAGAATCTCCATTAATTACAAAGTTTGAGTTGTGAGTAGCGAAAATAATTTGTCTGTCAAGTTTTTTATTCTTAATTAAGTCTACCAAGTAGTCAGCAACAAGTCGATTGTCTAAGTGAGCTTCGGGTTCGTCAATAACGAGAGGTTTAACACCTGTCATTAGTAACGTGACAATAACTGCTGTACATCTTTGTCCAAATGAACAATTTTGTAATTCTCTGTCGCCATAAAACCCTTTTATCTTAATAAATTTAGAAAGGTTGTAAAGGTGTTTACGCAATATCAGCTTATAAACATTGAAGTTGATGTTAGATGCAAAAATGTCCAAGACTATTTTTACATAATTACTTCCTTTGCCAAATCCATTGAGGGTAATTTCATTTTCAAGCTTGGATAAGAATGTTTTATAATCTAGACCCAATAGTTCTTCATTTGGCTTAATTGAAAATAGAACATCCTTAACTTGGCTCTGTGAAGTGCCCGAAATATGATAATTCTTAAATAAACTGTAAAACTCTTCGAATACAACTTGTTTTAGCGATTCTTCATTGAATTCAAACTTGAAATTTATGTTTAAAACATTCTCATTATTAACTTCCAATTTTCTGTTTATTTCAGAAAGATTCTTTTGAATCAATTGATTGTAAGAGTCATAGATTGATGCTAATCCGTCAATTTTTGTCAGATTCTCTGTGAAGGTTTCTTTGAGTCTGTCTGCTTGTGTTGATAGTTGAATGATTTCAGCATTAATTCTGGCTAAATTTTCATTAGCTTTTTGGGAATCTTTGATCGTTTCTTCACTCATTCCTTTTTCTTGAAAGAACTCTTTAAGTTTCTGATTTTCTGCATCAAATTCTTGTGTTAATGCTACTATTCGACTTTTTACAATTTCAAATTCTTTCAGATTTACCTTTACTTCTTTTTCTTGTATATCAATTTCATCTATCGACTTTAGAAGATCAAGAATTTCGTTAATTCTTGTTTCAATTTCATTTTGTGTTTCCACTTGCACATTTTCAATTAGCAATGAACGTAATGAATTGAGTAATTTAGAATACCTTGATTGACTTGTACTGTATGAATTTAACTCCTGCCGTATTGCACTTATTCTGGCTGTTATTTCCTTGTATCTTTCATCATTAACAGAATCAATAATGTTCTGTGTTGTATTTTTTTCTTTTGATTTTTCTTTGAGAGAACTGTTTGTCTTTTGTAAGTCAAATAGCAATTTGATTGATTCATCAATCTTGTCAATTAGAAATTTTATCTCGGAATCAAGAGTGTAAAATCCGGCTTCAAGTTCTTTTATTCGTTCATTAAAAACTAACTTAGTTAATTCATTTCCTTCCGCAAGTCTTTCAATTTTTCCTTGACTAACAAATTCTATTTCGTTAGTTCCCGTGACGGCAACATAAGTCTTGGAGTCAGTCTCAATTTCATACTTTTTGTTTTCTATTATTAGGTTGTTCTCCTTGAAAAAGTCCGTCTTTTCTCCCAATCGTTCGCCAAGTAAGTTGATGATTGTACTTTTACCAGTACCACGTCCACCAATTAGACAAGTAAAATAAGGGCTAAAATGAATTTCATTTCTTAGTTGATTAAGACAAAACTCTTGCTTGTCACTTGAAGTATTGCGTTTTATGTAGGTGTCCGAAGGGAAATTGAATTTCAGAGTTTCTATTTTCCTAATCGGTTCTCTTGGCTTACTCTCAGAAATACTAATTCTATGTGCAGGTTCATAAAGAATCTGCTTTAGACCTTCGAATGTGGGATCTGCTTTAATCCAAGTAAAGCAATTCCCTATTCTATCCTTTTCTGTTGATGATGAGAAATAATGAGCATCACTGCAATCTAAAAGCAAATTATTTACTTTTTGATTCGTTAGTTGTTCCTTAGCCTTGACAAAATCCGCTACTGATTTGGCTGCGGTAAATACAATATGTGCTCTATTGATGATGGATTTCTTGGTTGCAATTGAAGCATCAGTCCATTTTAAATCACCCCATTCTGTCTTACCTATTGCGATAAGGTACTTTCCCTTAAAACAGTCCTTGTTGAGTGATTTAAAAATATCTTCTTCTTTTACATTTAGATTTCTAAAGCCTTCAGTTAAATCAGAGTCATATTTATGTAATTCTGTCGGTGGAATTGATGCCTTTATTTGTTTACCAAGCTCTTCTATACTTTGAGGCGTGATAGCTCTAGTCCAAGCTTGACCACTTTCTAAAAAGTAACTTTGTTCAAGTGTATTTAAAAATTGGCTTTGAATCGTTTCAATAGGTACTTCATCTGAAAAAATTACGTGTAGATTTATTCTTTTAAGTTGTTCAAAATTGATACCTGCAAACTTTTCAATTCTAAACTCAACTACTGGCAGTAACTTTAAATTTTTAAGTCGGTTATTTGATTCTTGTTCCTGTTTTAATTTTACATACCCGTCTAAAAACAAGTAGTCATTAACTCCAATTACAGCAAAAGCAGTCGGTAAATTTTCAAGGTCTTTGATATATTTCTCCCAAGTGTCTACGTCATTATTTCCAAAGCGTTGATAAATCGAAAAAGGTGTATGGACGTGTAAGTCCCACTTTCTCCACTCCGAACCTTTATCAGATTTTGTAATTGTTGTCATTGAGTCTTTTATTGTTGGTTGTCGTTTTTAGTATTGTGCTTTGCGTTTTCGGGCTTTGCGTTCGGGCGGGTTTTGGAGCACCAAACTATCAACCTGCACTAAACTTGAATAGAAGCACAAAGTTCCAAGTTTGCATGTCACCCCGCCTGACACAAAACCCGTGTTATCGGTTCGGTCTTTCTTTTCTGGAGTCACTTAATTTTTATTTTGTTGTTCAATTTCCGACATGCTTTCTTTCATTGAACAAAGCATATGTTCAGTTTCAGCAGCCTTTAATTGTTGCATCGACTTTGGTACTTCCTTGATTTCTACATATTTCTTCTTGGAAATACCTTTTTCAACGTACCCTTTCTCTTCAAGAATTTCCATTCCCTTTCTTGCTCCAGCGTGCAAATAAATTTTGTCTGGTTCAATATTTAAATGTGACGCAATTCTTATTGATGTGTCATAAATTGAAAGTTCTCCAAATCCCTTAACCCTGCATTCAGTCACAATTTTAAATATCTCGTCAAATGTTCTTGCCTTTAAAAGGTCGTTCATTCTTCTAATGAGATTGTCTCTAACTTGTTTTGAAACTTCAAATGGAACTCCCCTTTGGTTTCCTTCTTTATCAAGGAATACTTCTTGGTGGTTGTGTCGGATGAAATACTCAATACCATTATTCGTCAGTTTAAATATACCGTCGGCTGCGTGAACTATTACTTCTGTAAGGTTTGGTAGTTCTTTGTAAAAGCTCAGATATTTGTCCAAATAGTCTGAATGAGTTTCAAAGAAAAAGTGTGTTGTGATGTTATTTCCATCTTTGTCACGATACTTCCAAAACTTGTATTC
>CAZCIV010000312.1:0-3702 GCA_964498595.1 uncultured Flavobacterium sp. | reverse complement strand
GGCATACGCTTGCATATGACAAATTCCTCTTCTAATAGGTGACAATAAATCACATTTAAAGAATAAGGTATCACCAGGTAACACTTTATTTTTAAACTTAACATTATCAATTTTCATAAAATAAGTTAAGTAATTTTCAGGATCTGGAACAGAACTTAAAATTAAAATACCACCAGTTTGAGCCATTGCTTCAATTTGTAAAACTCCAGGCATAACTGGTGCTCCTGGGAAATGTCCTACAAAGAAATCTTCGTTCATAGTAACATTTTTTAATCCTACTACATGTGTATCTGTCAACTCTAAAATTTTATCAACCAATAAAAATGGTGGCCGATGAGGCAATAAATTCATAATGCCATGAATATCCAATACTGGCTCTTTATTAATATCATATTGAGGTACGTTATTTCGCTCTTCTGCTTTAATAATCTTGGCCATTTTTTTAGCAAACTGCGTGTTTACATAATGACCTGGCTTATTTGCTATAACTTTTCCTTGAATACGAGTTCCTATTAATGATAAATCACCTACAACATCTAACAACTTATGACGTGCCGCCTCATTAGGAAAATGTAAAGTTAAGTTATCTAAAATTCCATTAGGTTTAACCGAAATAGTTTCTTTATTGAAAGCTTTCTTAAGATTTTCCATCGTTTCTGAAGATATTTCTTTATCTACATATACAATAGCGTTATTAAGATCACCTCCTTTAATCAAACCATTATTTAATAAAGCTTCTAATTCATGTAAAAAACTAAACGTTCTAGAATCTGCAATTTCTGATTTAAAATCTTTAATTCCTTTCATTGTTGCATTTTGAGTACCTAGCACTTTAGTACCAAAATCAACCATGGTTGTAACGCAATATTCTTCTGATGGGATAACCGTAATTTCGCTACCTGTAGCTTCATCAAGATAAGAAATAACCTCTTTAACTACATAAACTTTTCTTTCTGCATCTTGGTCAACAATACCTGCTTTCTCAATGGCTTCTACAAAGTATTTTGAAGAACCATCCATAATAGGTAATTCAGAAGCGTTTAATTCAATAATAATATTATCTAAATCACAACCTACAATAGCAGCCAAAACATGTTCAGGTGTTTGAATCATAACACCTCTTTTTTCAAGATTGGTTCCACGTTGCGTATTAACAACATAATTAGCATCAGCTTCAATGATAGGTTGACCTTCTAAATCAACCCTAACAAAAGTAAATCCATTATTCACAGGAGCTGGTTTAAAAGTCATTAAAACTTCTTGCCCCGTATGAAGACCAACACCTTTTAGGGAAATTTCGTTAGCGATGGTTTTCTGTTTAACCATGATTATAATATTTATTTTTGGATTATTGTTTTTTTAAATTTTCGATATCAGCAACAATTTTAGGTAAATTTCTAAAGTGTACGAATGATTTTGCAAAATCTCCATAGTTGAAAGCAGGGCTTCCCTGAACAACCTCGCCATCACCTAAGCTTTTACCTATTCCTGATTGTGCTTGAATTTTAACATTATTACCAATGGTAATATGACCAACGATTCCAACTTGTCCGCCAATCATACAATTTTTACCTATTTTTGTTGAACCCGCAATACCTGTTTGCGAAGCAATTACAGTATTTTCTCCAATTTCAACATTATGAGCAACTTGAATATGATTATCCAGCTTAACTCCTTTTCTTATAATTGTTGAACCTAAAGTAGCTCTATCAATAGTAGAACAAGCTCCAATTTCTACATCATCTTCTATGATAACATTACCTATTTGAGGAACTTTTTTATAGGTTCCATCTTCTTGAGGTGCAAATCCAAATCCATCAGAACCTATAATGGTTCCAGAATGAATTGTACAATTATTTCCTATTACAGTTTCTGAATAAATTCGTACACCAGCAAAAAAGACACAATTATCGCCAATTGTAACATTATCACCAATAAAACTATTTGGGTAAATTTTTACATTGTTTCCAATAACTACATTTTTTCCAATGTAACAAAAACTTCCCAAATATAAATCGGAACCGTAAGTAACACCATCTGAAATTACTGAAGGTTGCTCAATTCCCGATTTCATCAATTTAACTTGATTGTAGTATTCTAACAATTGAGAAAAAGCTTTATAAGCGTCTTCAACCTTTATTAAAGTGGTAGAAATTTCTTGTTCGGGTTCAAAAGTATTGCTAACAATGGTAATTGTTGCTAATGTTGAATAGATGTAATTCGTATATTTAGGATTTGCAAGAAATGTTAAAGATCCTTCTATACCTTCTTCAATTTTTGACAATTTGTAAACCTCTGCATTTGGATTTCCAACTACTTCGCCTTGTAAAATTCCTGCTATTTGAGCTGCTGTAAACTTCATTTATTTAATTTATTCGATTTAATCAAACCACATGAAACCACTTCATCTTGGCAAAAATATAAAATTAAATTAAAATGTTAACGTTCTAAGATGACTTTTGGAAAACAAATAAAATATTTTGTTACGGGTTTTGATAATGCTTTTAAATGCAACTGGTCTGATGCTTCCACCACATCTTCAATTGTTTTATCTTTTTTTAAGATTCGAATAGGTTCACTTGATTTACTATACGCTTGATTTTTCAACTTACCTTTGAATACAAAATAATCCGCTTCTTTGTCCGAAATTTTAGCAATAGAAATATATTTATCCTTTATAGCTAATAAATTCTCTTTGTTTGGTTTATCATCACTCATTTGAATCTTTAGTAAATCACGATTCAATATCATTCTACATAGTGATTGTAAGACAAAATCATCATGAAATTGCCATGCTTTGATCGCACCTAAAACATCATAATCATCCAAATACGAAAACTTATCTAAAACACTTTTATCAAAATCTGTTAATGAAATTTTGTTTTGCAAAAAGAATTGCAAAGGTTCACTACAAGGCAAAACCATTCCTTTTTGAGTCAATTCTTTGGCGCGTTTTAGAATTTTAGTTAAGATTAATTCCGCAACAACACTTGTTTTGTGCAAATACGCTTGCCAATACATCAATCTTCGGGCAACCAAAAACTTTTCTACTGAGTAAATTCCTTTTTCTTCAATAACCAAATAATCGTCTTGCACGTTCATCATTTGGATTAAACGCTCACTGTTGATGTTTCCTTCAGCTACACCGCTGTAAAAACTATCGCGTTTTAGATAATCCATTCGGTCCATATCCAATTGACTTGAAATCAATTGCAACATAAATTTTCTATGATATTCGCCTTTAAAAACTTGAATCGCAAGTGCTAATTTCCCATCAAACTCTTTATTCAATTGCTCCATAAACAACAACGATAATTCTTCATGATGCACTTCTTCCACTATACTGTGTTCCATGGCATGACTGTAGGGTCCGTGACCAATATCGTGCAACAAAATCGCAATATATAGCGCATTTTCTTCTTCTTCCGAAATAGAAACGCCTTTAAATTGCAAAGTTTGAACCGCTTTTTGCATGATGTGCATACAACCTAAAGCATGATGAAAACGTGTATGATGCGCTCCTGGATAGACCAAATACGACATTCCCATTTGGGAAATTCTTCGTAAACGCTGAAAGTAAGGATGTTGAATTAAATCGTAAATTAAAGAATTAGGTATGGTAATAAAACCATAAATTGGATCGTTGAATATTTTGAGTTTGTTGGTTTGGCTCACAATTTGATAATTTTAGTAACAAATGTA
>CAZCIV010000311.1:0-3703 GCA_964498595.1 uncultured Flavobacterium sp. | reverse complement strand
TATTCCGATAAATACACTAAAATTTATCGCGATAGTAGTAACTTGATGAGTGGTTTTACCATTTCGATGTTTGTTTTGCAGTTAATTTCATTTTCGTTTTTTACGCTATTGGTTTTAAATCAATTTCATAGAGCTGAAAAAACCGATTTGATTGTTTATATCCAAATCTTTACTTTTTTGAGTGTTTTTATCCTCTCTAAATTCTTAATTGAGAAAATTATTGCAACAGCATTTAAAATTGAAGAATTTAACGAACAATTCAACTTATTAAAAGTCAATTACAGAGCTTATTTTGGATTCATTTTATTACCCGTTAATATCATTTTATTCTACAATTCGTTTGATTCGGATTGGTTTTTTTGGACATTATTGATTACCCTAATCACTATAAACATCACTACTTACTTGGTTGCATTGAAATTGTATCAAAATTTACTATTACATAAAATATTTTATTTTATTTTATATCTTTGCACCCTTGAAATAGCACCTTACTATTTTATTTATAATTGGTTTACAAAAAATTAGAGAGAAATATGTCAAATTTGAAAGTGAAAACAATATTAGTTTCACAACCAGAGCCTAAAGTAGAAAATTCTCCGTATTTTGAGCTTCAAAATAAACTGAAAGTAAAGGTTGATTTTCGACCTTTCATCCATGTAGAAGGTGTTCCTGCTAAAGAAGTTCGCGCTCAAAAAATCGACTTAAACAATTATACTGCCATCATATTAACCAGTAGAAACGCTGTAGATCACTTTTTCAGAGTAGCTGAGGAAATGCGTTACAAAGTGCCAGAAGATTTAAAATATTTCTGTCAGTCTGAAGCGGTTGCTTTTTACTTACAACGTTATGTAGTATATAGAAAGAGAAAAATTTATGTGGGTCAAAAAGACTTCACTGATTTAGCTCCGCTAATTAAAAAATATAAAGACGAAAAATTCTTATTACCAAATACCGACCAATTAAACGCCGATGTTCCACAAACATTAGATGGTTTAAAAGTAGAATGGAAACAAGGTATTTTCTACAGAACGGTAATGAGTGATTTATCAGACTTGAAAGATGTTTATTACGACATTTTAGCGTTTTTTAGTCCAACAGGAATTAAATCATTATTTAAAAACTTCCCTGATTTTCAACAAAACAACACTAGAATTGCTGTTTTTGGCGAAACTACTAAAAAAGAAGCTTTAGAACACGGTTTACGTGTTGACATTATGGCACCAAGCCCTGGAACACCATCGATGACAGGAGCTTTGGAAAAATATGTAGCTGAAGCTAACAAAGGAAAATAAAAACAAACAAAAATATACAGAACCCAAATTCGAAAGAGTTTGGGTTTTTTATTTGTTTTTGAAAATATGCAGAAAAACTACAGCAATGGGTTTCATAAGTTGTTTTAAATTGCGTTCAGAAATAACTTATATTTATATGCTACTTAGTAGTTGTAAGAGATTTGCTTTGCACTAAGTAAGTAGAAAAACAAAGAATTAGATTTTTTATTACAGAAAATGGACTTTCAATATTACAAATCCAGTAAACACTAGAAAATAAAATTGAAAATGTACAGAAAATCTGTAACAGAAATAAAATAATACTTTGTAAGCTTGTAAAATAATTTGTAAAACAAAAACAACGTAAATTATGAAGAACAAATTCAAATCTCTCTCAATCTCTTTAATGATTGTATTTCTTTTAACAACTTTAAGTTGTCAGGTAGAAGAAACTATAGTTGAAACCGAAAACATCAAAAATCAAAATGATTTGCTCATTAAAAAAATATCTTTTAATGAAATTAACAACTCTGCTGTTGTTGATAAAATAAATAAAACAAAAACGTTAACAAAAAGCACTGCTTCTGCTTCTAATAAAATTATCAAAGACACTTTAAATAATTTTTACATAAATTCTGATGAAGGTATATATATTGAAAAAACAGATGGAACAAAATCTTATACTTTTTCAGTTTTTAGAGAAAATTCAACCGATTTAGAAAATTTAGTAATTATTGTTTATCCAAACAATGAAGTAAAACATTTTTAGTTGACTATAACAAAACTTTCAACGAGTTAAATAGCATGTCATTAGAACAAATGCAAAACAATCAGATTGAATATTATGAAATCAATTTTAATACGAACTCATTAATACCTATAATTCAAAGCAATCCAAATGGTAGATATATTTGTTTAACAGCTTATGCTTGGGATACAATACCATGTAATGAAGGAGATTTAGTTGGGGATGGTCAAGGCATTGATTGTTGGGGCTGGGTTATAATTGGACATACTTGCTGGGAAGGCGGGAGTGGCGGTGGAGAAGGTTTTGGTTTTGATTCAGATTTCGGAACAAATGGAAATGGATCTCCTACTGGTGGTGGTGGATCTACTGGATCAGGGAGCAGTGGATCTTCATCAAATCAAATTATAACTACTCCTACAACATCACTAGAAAGCGAACAGGAAGCACAAGCATTAATAAAACGTCAAAAGAACTTTACCACTAATTTAAGTTGGAATCAAAATGCTTGGTTAAACAATAATCAAGAAGCTGAAAACAATATTTATGAATATCTTGAAAGTCAAGTAACTGACCCTTTAGCTACTGAATATTCTGCTGAAAGTGTAGCGTTTGCAGAATGGGCAATAAATTATTTAACACAACATCCAACCACTACATGGCAACAATTTCAAAACTGGTTCATTGGACGGAGTGAAGGTAGAGACTTTGAATATGATGAACAATATTGGGAAAATCCAAACTTAACATTTCCTCAACAGAATTTACCAACCTATAATGCATTTTTTAATGCATATCCAAAAAACCAAGATGGGAGTTGGATGGTTGGGGCTGATAATGTATATGCCTATGTTGGAGGTCAAGTTCAACAAGCAAGGATTAACTATCCTAATGATACGAATAATACATGCGCATTAAAAGTTTCAATAGCGTTGAATGGTGCGGGTATAACAATACCAAGTATTCCAGGACAGACATTACAAGGTGATGGTCAATTTGCTAATCAATACTTTTTTCTTAACGCAAGAGCATTAAACATTTGGATGAGAAAAACTTTTGGAACAACTTCAAATCCAAACTATATAACTATACCAGCTTCTCAAATAACTTTAAATGGTGAAAATCTACCAACACTTCTATCAAATATTAAAGGTATATATTCCTTAGTTTGTCCTTTAGGCTCTACTTGGGCTTCTGGTCATGCCGATATAATTGATAACACATTATGTGCTGCAAATTGTCATTTTTATGATGCTCCAATTGAATATATAGATATTTGGAAATTAAATTAAAAATTATGAAAAAAATAATTATATTATCAATATCATTAAGTATATTATCTTGTTCTACTCAAAAAAGAGATACATTTAAATACAGAAATGAAGACAAAAAAGTTTGGATTAATACTTTCAAATCAGAGGTTTTTTATGAGTGTTTAAAAGAAGGATATAAAAATGATACAATTTTTAAATTAATGGCAGAAAAAGATTTATTTAATTCTTACGATGCTATTGATTTTACAACTATCGATTATGCAAGAGAATTAGGAAAACAGATTATAATAAAAATACCAACACCTTATATTAAAATTGAAGTTGGGAATGAATATTTAAAAAATAAAAATTTCATTTCATATAGTTGTTTGAATTATTATGCTAGTAAAGAGCTTGATTCTATTGCAAAT
>CAZCIV010000310.1:0-3704 GCA_964498595.1 uncultured Flavobacterium sp. | reverse complement strand
CCATTTGGACCTAAAAGTCCGTAAATACTACCTTTTGGAACTTGAAGTGAAACATTATTTAAAGCGGTGTAATCACCATATTGTTTCACTACGTTTTGTACTTCGAGAATATTGCTCATATGTAAAAAGTAAGATTTTGTGTTGTTAGTAAGTAGTAAATATACGGATTTTGTTACAAAAAAAACCCACCCTTTATTGCTAAAGGATGGGAAAAATTGCTATGAAAAAGAAAAACTCACTCTCCTAAGAAAGTGAGTTTCAAATGTATTAATATTTATTTAATTATGAAAACATATCTTTAACTTTTTCAAAAAAAGATTTGTCTGACTTTTCAGGCTTTGGAATAAAGTTTTCATCTGTAAGCATTTTCTCAAAAAACTGCTTTTGTTCTTTATTTAGTGTTTTAGGTGTCCAAACATTTACATGAACTAGTAAATCCCCATTACCATAAGAATTCAAACTCGGAATTCCTTTTCCTTTTAAACGTAGAATTTTTCCTGATTGAATTCCTTCTTCTAACTTTATACGAACTTTACCCGAAACAGTATCAATTTCTTTAGAAACCCCTAAAGCAGCTTCGGCAAAACTAATGTATAAATCGAAATGTAAGTTTTCACCTTCACGCTTTAAAAATTCGTGTTCAATTTCTTCAATTGCTACAATTAAATCTCCAGGAATACTATTTGTTCCTGGCGCTTCGTTACCTTTTCCTGCTACTTTTAATTGCATTCCATCAACAACTCCAGCTGGAATTTTGATTGAAACCGTATCGTCTTCCAACAACATTCCTTGCGCATCGGCTCCAGCAGGTTTTTGATCTAAAATTTGACCTGAACCACTACAAACATGACAGGTTGTTGCGGTTTGCATTCTACCTAAAATCGTATTGGCTACTTTCATAATTTGTCCCGAACCATTACAAGTTGGACAAGTTCTGTACGTAACACCTTTAGCTTGAACTTTACGTTTTACTTTTACTTTCTTTTCAACACCATTTGCAATCTCCTCAAGCGATAATTTCACTTTAATACGAAGATTACTTCCTTTTACTCTGCGTTGGCCACCACCACCAAAACCACCTCCAAAGCCAGAGAAACCTCCACCTCCAAAAGCACCTCCAAAAATATCTCCAAACTGACTGAAAATATCATCCATATTCATATGATGACCGCCACCAAAACCACCATTTTCAAATGCTTGGTGACCGTATTGATCGTAGCGAGCCTTTTTGTCAGGATCACTTAAAACTTCATAAGCTTCCGCTGCCAATTTGAAATTTTCTTCTGCTTCTTTATTTCCTGGATTTTTATCTGGGTGGAATTCGATAGCTTTCTTGCGATAGGCTTTCTTAATTTCCTCAGGAGTAGCACTTTTAGTGATGCCTAATATTTCGTAAAAATCTTTTTTCATTATAATCTTGATTAAAATTAGATGCGATACATCGCATCACTACAGTAAAAATTATTGTCCGATAACAACTTTTGGGAAACGGATGATTTTGTCTCCTAATTTGTATCCTTTTTCAATTACATCAACAATTTTACCTTTTAAATCATCTGAAGGAGCTGGAATTTGAGTAATTGCTTCTGCAAAATCAGCATCAAAAGCATCACCTGTTTTTACTTCAACTTCTTCTAACCCTTTAGCAACTAGAGTTGATTTTAATTTGTCATGAATCAATTGAACTCCCGTAACTAAAGCTTCTTCTTGCGATTTAGAAATTTGAGCCCATGCTCTATCAAAATCATCTAAAACAGGTAACATAGCTTGTAAAACTTCTTGATTTGCTGTTTTAAACAAATCGATACGCTCTTTAGTTGTGCGTTTTTTATAATTTTCAAATTCAGCAAAAAGTCGTAAAAATTTATCTTTTTCTTTCGCTAATTCCTCTTGTAATTGCTCTTCAATTGTTTGTTCTGGAGCATTAATTCCTTGATTTTCCGAAACATTCTCAGTGTTATTGTTTTCCATTTCGATGTTTTCAGTACTTTCTTGACTCATATTTTTGAATATTTTTTTAAACATTTTTACTTTAGTAAATGTGATTGCAAATGTATTGCCAAAAGTTGAAAAATGTCAAATTGTCAGCAAATTTATTCGATAAAAAAAGTAGCAATTGCTACTTTTTAAAAATTTGAATTTATTTTAGTAAATCGTGTAAAGCTTTATCGAGCGATGCAAATTTGAATTGAAATTTCAAATCAAGGAGTTTTCTACAACTTACATGCTGACTTGAAAATAAGATTTGATGCATTTCTCCCAACATTATTTTCATTACGAATTTTGGGATATTTGGAAGAAATAATGGTTTGCCCAAAGTTTTTGCAATTGCTTTTGTTAGTTCTAAGTTTGTAACTGGATAAGGGGCAACACCATTATAAATCCCTTCAAGTTGATTGTGAATTATAAATTGAAAAATTGCAGCTAAATCTTGAATATGAATCCAGGATTGATATTGGAAACCTGATCCAAAAGCAGCGCCAACTCCCATTTTAATTGGTTTTGCCATTTCTTGAAGTGCACCACCATTTTTGGCTAAAACAATTCCAATTCTAATTTTAGCTACTTTAATGTGTAGTTTTTCAAATTGGTTAACCTCATCTTCCCATTGTTGCACAACATTTCCTAAAAAAGATTCATCTATCTGAAAATCAATCTCATGATAAATATAGTTTAAATCATCTGGATAAATTCCTATTGCGGAAGCTGATACAATTTGTTTTACTTGATGCGTATTTTTTTGAAGCGTTTGATAAAGCAATCTAGTTGAAAGTACTCTGCTTTCTATAATTTCTTCTTTATAAGCTGCTGTCCATTTTTTAGCAACAGAAGCACCAGCTAAATGAATAATAACCTCAACATTTGTTAAAGCATTTAAATCAATTTCAGCTGTTTTTGGATTCCAATAAAAACCTTTGTAGTTGTTTTGTGAAACCAATTTAGATTTAGAAGTGGACAAATAATGAACAGTATACCCGTTTTGAAGTAATAAATTTACCAACTCTTGCCCAACTAACCCTGTTGCTCCTGTAATTAAAACCGTCATCATCTTATCCTTTTTCTTCAAATTTACAATCAAAAAAACAAGAATAAAAGCATATTAACTTATGTTTAGGAATAGTTTTAAGATAAAAGTTGGGAGTTGGAAGTTGGGAGTTGGAAGTTGGGAGAAGTAAATTTGAAACTTGTAATTTAAATCAATTACTCCAAACTAATTACTCCAAACTCACTACTCTACCCCCTAACTTTAATAGTCCATTCAAATTGCATTTCGGAAACTTGTTCACCTTTTTCGTTTTTCCCTATTGAAGTTAACCAAATTGTTTGTCCTTCATTCGAATCAATTGCTTTTTGGATGGTTTCTTTAATAGCATTGCCTTGAATACATGTAAAAGTAATTCTTCCGGTGGCTTTTTTGGTAAAGATACTTTTATTTTGTGCTACCAACATCGAAATATTTTTTCCACTTTGTTTGATTTGAAACATTACTAATGCTCCTGTTGTAAACTCCGCTGCCATGGCTTGCACTGCAAAATACATAGAATTAAATGGATTCTGATTGAACCAACGATGTTTAACGGTAACCTCGCAAACTTCGGGTGAAATTGATTTTACTCTTACCCCACTCCAAAAAGCGGAAGGTAATTTTAAAAACATAAAAGCATTTAATTTTGATGGTGTAAACTGCATATTCTATTGATTTT
>CAZCIV010000309.1:2909-3721 GCA_964498595.1 uncultured Flavobacterium sp. | reverse complement strand
TACCATGAATAAGTAGGTGTACCCGGTGTCGTTGGAGCTTGGTTGAAATTTGCAACCAAAGTATAACTCGAAATAAATTGACTACAAAACAATTGATCTGGACCTAAATTAACACCACATACTACATTACAAGAAATTTGACCTGATGTTGGAGTAACATTAATTTGATTAATTGTGTAAGTTCCTTGACCTTGAAGTGGATCAGACCTATAATTCGTTACTAACAATAAATATATTTGACCTGTAATTGCATTTGGAATATGTATTGTTTCATTATAAGTTGAATCATAACTAGCATCTACTAAATTACAAGGACCGGTATAACCAACGCTAGGATGATTATTTGCAGGATTAGTTTGAGCACTAAAACCAGATAAACTAGTACAAATTGTAGATAAATCACTAGTATTAAAAGGTCCCCATAAGGCAAAGTCAACATCAATACCAGTACCTGACGAATCAAACTGTTGTAAGTTTAATTCAATTGGCCCAGACTGACCAATTTGATATGTAAACCATGCTGGTCTTGGTGTTGAACCCAAAGAACCATTATTTCCATGACTTCCACTTCCTCCACAACCAGTAATTGATCCATAACCTTCTTGATTACCTCCTGGTGTACCTGGGTGAGTATTATTATAAGGTCCACCTTGTCCTGAACACATTGCCGAAGCAGACATACAATCTGGAGATTGTGCAAAGGCAAAATTTAAACTCAATAAAAAGAATATTTTGTAAAATAATTTCATAATTTAACTATTTTAAAAATGAAAAATATGATAGTATAATTACTAACCCACCTTATTCATTGG
>CAZCIV010000309.1:0-2899 GCA_964498595.1 uncultured Flavobacterium sp. | reverse complement strand
TCTCCGTTTTCATATGAAAGAACTCTCCACTTAAAACATTTTGCTAAGAGCTCCAAATGAATTAAATCACGAGATCCACTTACTGAGAAATTTTCATCACTTAAAACATTTATTGTTTCTTTAAAATCAGTGGCGTTTACACCATTAAAACAATCATAAATTGTTACAACCTCAATTGAAACCTTTTTATTGGTAATGTCAATATTAGAAAAATCCCAAGAAATTTTTGCATTATCAATATAATTAAGTTTTGAGTCGGGGAACTTTTCAAGTTTGACTCCTTTTAGAAGTGCATCATTAGCATTCAAATTAGTCTGAGAAAAACCGAATTGAAAAAACAAAAAGATGCCAAAAAGTAATACTTTTTTCATTTTTATAGTTTGATTATTAGTTTATAGAACCACAAATTTAACAAAAATTTAAAGCTATGCACTTTTTTTTTAATAATTAACATTTAGAAATTATTTTTAAAGTTTATTATTTATCTTTGCATCACTTAAAATTGCTATTAAATCTAATTTTTTAAAATGATACAAAACGAGGATTTTCAAGATGAAATAGGTAATGATCATATTGCAACAAGTGCAAAAACTCCACTTAGAGATGATGCATTTACTATTTCTGATGATGAAAAAATTGAATTGATAAAAAAAGATGTCGAAAATATTTTAAACACACTAGGATTAGACTTAACTGACGACAGTTTAAAAGGAACACCTAATCGTGTGGCTAAGATGTTTGTAAAAGAAATCTTCGGCGGATTAAATCCAAACAAAAAACCAAGTTCTTCTACATTTGACAATAAATATAAGTATGGTGAAATGTTAGTTGAAAAAAACATAGTAGTGTATTCAACTTGCGAACATCATTTACTTCCCATTGTAGGTCGCGCTCATGTGGCTTATATTTCAAAAGGAACTGTGGTGGGGTTATCTAAAATGAACAGAATTGTTGATTACTATGCTAAAAGACCGCAAGTACAAGAGCGTTTGAATATTCAAATAGTTCAAGAGCTTCAAAAAGTTTTAGGAACTGATGATGTTGCTTGTGTAATTGATGCTAAACACTTGTGCGTAAACTCTAGAGGTATCCGCGATATCGAGAGTAGTACGGTTACCGCTGAATTTGGCGGAAAATTCAAAGAAGATAAAGTTCGCAGAGAATTTTTAGACTACATTAAATTAGACACACAGTTTTAATTTAGAATTCTGATTTCTGAATTCTAAGGTAAACTATCACAAATATTGAGCAATCACAAAAATGGAATTACATAAAAATCAAACACTAAAAATATACAATACGCTTTCGGGCGAGAAAGAAACCTTTACTCCTATTCATGAAGGAAATATTGGGATGTATGTTTGTGGCCCTACGGTTTACAGCAATGTTCACTTAGGAAACGTGCGTACTTTTATGAGTTTTGATGTGATTTTCCGTTATTTACAACATTTAGATTATAAAGTAAGATACGTTAGAAACATTACCGATGCCGGACATTTAACCGATGATGGCGATGTGGATAACGACCGTTTTGTAAAGCAATCGCGCTTGGAGAAATTAGAACCTATGGAAATCGTACAGAAATATACTGTGGATTTTCACAAGGTTTTGGATACGTTTAATTTTCTTCCACCAACGATTGAACCAACAGCAACGGGACATATTTTAGAGCAAATTGAGTTAACTCAAAAATTGATTGATAACGGATTTGCTTACGAAAGCAACGGTTCTGTATATTTTGACGTGTTTGCTTACAACCAAAAAGGGATGAATTATGGCGAATTGAGTAACCGTAACATCGAAGAACTTTTTGCTAATACGCGCGACTTAGACGGACAAAGCGAAAAGAAAAACCCACAAGATTTTGCCCTTTGGAAAAACGCTTCTCCAGCACATATTATGCGTTGGAACTCTCCTTGGGGTGAAGGTTTTCCAGGTTGGCATTTAGAGTGTACAGCAATGAGCACGAAATACTTAGGCGAAACATTTGATATTCACGGTGGCGGAATGGATTTGAAATTCCCGCATCATGAGTGTGAAGTGGCACAAGGAAAAGCATGTAACGGACATTCGCCAGTGAATTTTTGGATGCACACCAATATGTTAACCATGAACGGTTTGCGCATGAGTAAATCGGCAGGAAATTATATTCTTCCGATGGAATTGGTTACGGGTGAAAATACGTTTTTTGAAAAACCATTTGCACCAAATATTGTTCGTTTTTGTTTCTTGCAAGCGCATTACAGAAGTGTTTTAGATATTTCAAACGATGCGATGTTAGCTAGTGAAAAAGGATATTCTCGTTTAATGGAATCGTACAAGTTAATTCCGATGTTGAAAGCAAGCAACAGTTCTACTTTAGATATTGCAAGTTGGAAACAAAGTTGTTATGATGCGATGAATGACGACTTTAACACACCAATTTTAATTGCACAATTATTTGAAGGCGCACGTTACATTAATTTGGTAAACGACGGAAAAGAATCATTAACAGCTGCAGCTATTCAACTATTAGAAAATACGATTTCAAGTTTCTTGTTTGATGTATTAGGAATTAGTAACGAAGCATCCGGAAATTCAAATACAACTGAAAAATTAAGCGGTGTAGTGGAAATGTTAATCGGCATGCGAAACGAAGCTAGAGCGAACAAAAACTTTGCTTTATCTGATCAAATTCGCGACCAATTATTAGCTTTAGGCATTCAATTAAAAGACGGAAAAGAAGGAACTAGTTTTACCTTTTAAATATTAATTATCGTTGTCATTCTGAACTCGATTCAGAATCTCTTTTATCTTCAGATTTTTTTAGAAGCTGAAACGAGTTCAGCTTGACAGAGATAGCAGTTCGTTTTAATCAATAATTATGTGTAGCCAACACCAATCGCAATATCCAAAAACA
>CAZCIV010000308.1:0-3727 GCA_964498595.1 uncultured Flavobacterium sp. | reverse complement strand
CTCGGGATTTACTATTTTAAAACCTGTCAGGTTTGGATAAAATCTATTTCAAACTCGCTAAACTCTGTTCTAAAGTTGCAATTTTTGCTAAAGCGTCGGCTTCTTTTTTGCGTTCGTTGGCAATTACTTGTTCCGGTGCGCCGGATACGAATTTTTCATTCGAAAGTTTGCCTTGCACCGAGCGTAAGAAACCTTTAGTGTAGTTTAACTCTTCCGTTAATTTTGCAATTTCTGCTTCTACATCGATGTTTCCTGTAATTGGAATAAAATACTCATTCGATTTCACACGATACGATAACGCACCATCTACTTTATCGGAAACGTATTCTAAAGCAGTAACATTTCCTAACTTCTGAATTACTGAATCAAAATACGTTGATGCTTTTTCGTTGTTGACCACTTTTAATTCCATCGCATCTTTAAACGGAATATTTTTGTCTTTACGAACCGTTCTAATTCCAGAAATAACTTCCGTTGCGAAATCAAAATCAGCAATTAATTTTGCATCAAACGCTTTCGCTTTTGGCCATTCTGAAACGATTAACGCTTGTTCTGGCGTTCTTTCGGTAATGTGTTGCCAAATTTCCTCTGTTAAAAACGGCATAAAAGGATGTAACAATTTCAAGTTGTTTTCTAACATTTCAATTGCTTTTTCAAACGTAGCACGGTCGATTGGTTGTTGGTAACCTGGCTTGATCATTTCTAAGAACCACGAACAAAAATCGTCCCAAACCAATTTGTAAATCGCCATTAACGCGTCTGACAAACGGTATTTATCAAAATTATCTTCGATTTCGGCTAAAGTTTGTTGCAACTTCGCTTCGTACCATTCAATCGCTACTTTTGAAGCTTCTGGTTGTGTAATATCCGCTACTTCCCAACCTTTGATTAGTTTGAAAGCGTTCCAAATTTTGTTAGAGAAACCTTTTCCTTGGTTGCATAATTCTTCGTCGAATAAAATATCATTTCCTGCCGAAGCACTCAATAACAATCCCACACGAACACCATCAGCACCAAATTTTTCAATTAGTCCAAGCGGCTCAGGCGAATTTCCTAAAGATTTCGACATTTTACGACCTTGCTTATCACGAACTAATCCGGTTAAATATACATTTGAAAATGGTTTTTCACCTGCATATTCATAACCTGCAATAATCATACGCGCTACCCAGAAGAATAAAATATCGGGGCCCGTAACTAAATCATTCGTAGGATAATAATATTTAAAATCTTCACTTTCTGGATTTAATACACCTCCAAAAACCGCCATTGGCCATAACCATGATGAGAACCAAGTGTCTAATGCGTCAGCGTCCTGACGTAAGTCAGCAGTGGTCAGTGTTGAGTTGGCAGTTTTTGCTTTCGCAAGCTCAAGCGCTTTTTCGATGTTTTCAGCTACTACGAAATCTTCTTTCCCATCGCCAAAATAGTAAGCCGGGATTTGTTGTCCCCACCACAATTGACGTGAAATATTCCAATCGCGAATGTTGTTTAACCAATGCGCATACGTATTATTGAAACGACTTGGATATAATTTGATTTCGTCTGATTCTAAAACGGCTTTGATAGCAGGTTTTACTAAATCTTCCATTTTTAAGAACCATTGGTCAGATAATCTTGGTTCGATTACCGCTTTGGTTCTTTCAGAAGTTCCTACTTTATTTAAATGCGTTTCGGTTTTAGCTAACGCTCCGATAGTTTCTAATTCTTTAGCAATTTCTTCACGAACTACAAATCTATCTTTTCCTTGATAATGCAATCCGTATGAATTCAAAGACGCATCTTCGTTGAAAATATCAATGATTTCTAAATTGTGTTTATCTCCTAAAACTTTATCGTTGGTATCGTGAGCCGGCGTTACTTTTAAACAACCTGTACCAAATTCTACATCTACATATTCGTCTTCGATGATTGGCACTACTCTACCGCAAATAGGAACAATCGCTTTCTTTCCTTTTAAATGCGAAAAACGTTCGTCATTTGGATTGATACAAATAGCAGTATCACCAAAAATCGTTTCTGGACGAGTCGTTGCAACCGTTAAGAAATCTTCTGAACCTTCGATTTTGTATTTGATGAAATATAATTTTCCTTGACGTTCTTCAAAGATTACTTCTTCGTCAGATAACGTAGTTTTTGCTTCTGGATCCCAGTTTACCATTCGATAACCGCGATAAATCAAGCCTTTATTGTATAAATCTACAAATGAATGAATTACCGATGCTGACATATCGTCATCCATCGTAAATTTAGTACGACTCCAATCGCAAGAACAACCTAATTGTTTTAATTGCTCTAAGATGGTTCCGCCGTATTTTTCGGTCCAATCCCAAGCGTGTTTAAGGAATTCTTCGCGTGTTAAATCGTTTTTATTGATGCCTTCTTCTTTTAACTTGGCTACTACTTTCGCTTCGGTTGCAATTGAAGCATGATCCGTTCCAGGCACCCAACAAGCGTTGAAGCCTTTTAAACGCGCACGACGAATTAATACATCTTGAATGGTGTTATTCAACATGTGTCCCATGTGTAAGACTCCCGTTACGTTTGGTGGCGGAATTACAATGGTGTACGGCGTTCTGTGGTCGGGTTTAGATGTAAAATAATCGTTTTTCATCCAGTAGTCGTACCACTTTTGTTCTACTTCTTTAGCGTTGAATTGTGCAGGAATCATTATATTTTTTCTTGTTTAATTGTTGAATCGTTGAACGGTTGAATCGTTCGTTTTAACATTCCAAAACTTACTTTGGTATGTTTTTTGTGTTATTAACTGCAAAAGTAACTATATAACGAAAATAAAAAAAATGTTAGGAGTAGTTTGTTGGTTGCTTATATTTAATTATTTTTACAACAACCTATTAATTTATAAGATGATGAAAAAATTACTTGTTTATTTAACCCTACTGATAGGAATTTTTTCCTTTGCTCAATCTGGTGCTAAAATTGAATTTAAGGAAGAAACCATTAATTATGGTGAAGTTGAAAAAGGAAAAGATAACGGAATACGTATTTTTGAATTTACCAATACGGGAGATGCGCCTTTGGTTATCAAAAATGCCAAATCGAGTTGTGGCTGTACGGTTCCAGAATGGCCAAAAGAACCTATTGCTCCTGGAGGAAAAGGTCAAATTAAGGTTCAATATAATATGAATCCGGGTCCAATAAGTAAAACTATTACCATTGAAACCAATGCTACTAACAAAGAAAACGGCATGATTCCACTAAGAATAAAAGGAACTGTTGTTGTTAAAGAGGAAATTAGTCCGCTACTAAAAAAGAAAACGTTTCCAAATTCATAAAGAAGAGTCCCATTAAAAGTGGGACTTTTTTTATAGAATTTTTTTCAATTGAAATTTATATTTTATCTGCTCACCATTTCGCTCGACTAAAATCGAAATCCATTTACCATCTTTTGATTGAAATAAATCCATTATCCATTGCATCGTCAATTGATGGGCTTGTTTATTATTAATTTTAAGGATTTTATCTCCTACTTGTAATCCTGCCTTTTCTGCGGGAGAATCTTTACGAATTGCATGTATTGAAAAAATAGGTTTTAGCTCAAATTTTTGTGTGAATTTTAAATCATCATCAAAAATAATTTCATTTTGATTAGCTGTTCTTTTTGGAGGCTGAACTCTTACAATTTGATTGATTAATTGTAAACCTGCATGCTGAATTTCTATACCCGACATGTCCACACTGTACAACTACTAAATAATATTTTTCA
>CAZCIV010000307.1:0-3734 GCA_964498595.1 uncultured Flavobacterium sp. | reverse complement strand
CATATTTTTTAAAGAATTATCGATTTTTCATTCCTTTATCCTTTTTTGTTTAATAATCTTATTACAAAATAGGCATCTAGACATAAAAAAATTAGAAAAGCGATGAAAAAATTAATTTTTAATTCTTTTGCGATAACCGTTCCTTGAAACAAAAATTGGGTAGCAATCACATAACTTAAAATCACTTTTGCAGAGGTTAACCCTAAAAAGGCATATCCTAATTGTTCTTTTGCTTTTTTATCAATTTGAAGCAACGCTAATAAAATAAGTGCCGTTAAAACCGCCTGACTCACATAGGAAACCAAAAAGTTGGTCATGTAAAAATTTGCATCTACAAACTGAGCGATTCCAAAATGAATTCCAAAAAGTATCCCGACTACTATTGCTGCCTTGGCATAAACTGACATATCTTATTTATTTTTATTTATTTGATTCACTTGACTTATTACTTGATAAATGGCAATGAATACTCCAATTAATGTAAAAATCTTAAAATTGGTTTCTGCTACATTATTATTCGTTTCATCTAACCAGGTTCCTAAGTAGGAAAATCCAAAAATAACTAATCCCATTTGAAATGGGATAGTGATTAAAGCTAACCATTTATTCGGTTGTCTTTTTTTGGAATCCATGTTAATTTAGGATTTATTTTATTTACAACTAAATTTATGAACTTCGCATTTCGCAACTTGCTTCAAACCTAGCACCTGGTTCAACCGCTAATTTACCAACGATTACTTCTCCCGTAATATGTGCTTTTGATTTTACATTTAGCATTCCTTCGGCTTGTAACTTTCCTGAAAAAACACCTTCGATGTCGATACTTTTACAAACGATATCACCTATTACTTCACCTGTTGGACCAATTACAATTTTTCCTTCGGAAGTAAAATTTCCTTTTAGCTTTCCGTCTAAACGAAAATCAGCCAAAGTGGTAATATCTCCTGTAATTGTAGTTCCTTCAACAATTCTATTTGTTTTGCCTAATAAATGGTCTTGATTCTTTACTTTTTCAAACATATTAATAGGGATTTGGGTTCTTATTTATTTAACAAAATCCATTCGTTCATCTTCTTTTTCATTTGAATGATTTTGTAATCTTCTGTTGAAACAACATAAGTTTTATCTGATATTTTATAGTCTTTATGTGTTTGTAAAAAACCTAGTATTGAAGCTGCTTGTTCTTTAGATTCAAAACCATGAACCACTATAAAATTTTCGTTCAAAGAATAAATATCCTCTGAGATTTTTAGAGAAGCAATGTTCGATTCATTTGTAAAATTAGAAATTTTATCCATTAAATTCTTAACCTCTTTTTCGTATGGATATTTTTTAGGAAAGACAAGCTTGAAAGATGAAGGGGCTGCTTTTCCAAAATCTAATGCTTCAATTGATGGAATTTCGTCTTTTAATATTTTTTCTGCTTGTTTGCCTTCCTGAGCATTAGGATAGGTTAACGCTACAAAGTTTAATGCTTTTTTATACTCATCCAATCCACTTGTTCTACCACTTACTTTTGCTTTAAGCATTTCAAACTTAGGAAGCGATTCCTCTCCTGTGAATTTAATGATTGCTTCTTCAAGTAAGACGGTAACTTCTCTTAACTGGTTATTTTCAAAAATTTTATACAATTGTTTAAAGACAATTTCAGGATTATCCTGATCTGTAATTTCAATTTCTGGATTGTTGATTATTTGGGCATATCTGCTCTCTGGATATTGACTTAAAATTTGCTGCTTCAAACGTGCTGCTTTTTCAGGCGCAATTAATTGGTAAATTTTAAACAAATTATATAACGACGGTAGTACTAATCGCTCTTCAGGATTGTTTAATAAAAGTTGTTCTAAACGCGAAGCTGCCAATTCGTATTCTTTGAATTTTTCTTTGTAAATCAAACCTAATTGATAATAGGCAAAGTTTCGGTCTTTTTCTAGATTAGCAATGATTTCCTGATCTTCTGGTATCTTATCTAAATACGTTTGCACATTATACTTCTGGTCGAGTTCTTTAGCTTCTTTTGATGCGGTATCTTGACTTTCTTCTGTAGTTAAATCATTTTCGCTTTGCGAATTTTTATTGGAAGAAGATAACCTCCAATTATCCGCTAGTGTTCGTTTACCCCATCGTGTTTGAAATTCTCTTTTTCCAAGTTCTACTGCTACAGGATTGTAAAAATAGAAATTGCTTTGATTAGATTTAGTACCAACTTGAGCTGGCGTAACAATCGCAGGCATTTCAAGTGTGTTATCTCCTCCTTTTTTAAAAGGAAGATCGTCTGTCATAAAATCACTAGTATTTGAATTGGAATTAGCCTTCAGATTTACCTCTTTCTTTGCTTTTTCTTCTGCTAATTTGGCCTTTATTTCATCTTGTACTTTTAAATTAAAGATGTAATCTTCATAATATTTTTTTCTATCGGAAACATTCATAGCAACAACTTTAAGAATACTATCATTTTGTTGCGCAATTGCTTCGTACTTTATTACGTCATCCAGATTATCTCTTTTTTTCTTTATTTTTCTATACTCTCGAGTTCTTTCCTTAAGATTCAAAAGAGTGCTATCATAATACTTACCTGCTTCCTTATATTGCGCATTTTTGAAATAAATTTCTCCAATATTTCTATAATTTGAAGCAACCAAATAAGTGTCTTGTGACTTTGCCTTTAATGATTTATTATAATACAATAAAGCTTTGTTATGTATTCCTAAATCATTATAAAACAACGCCATTTGATGATTTAAAACATCTAAAAAAGGACTATTTTCTCTATCTTCTAATAACTTATTAAACTTTTCTACAAATAATAAAGTATCGCCTTTGGTATAATCTAATTGTGACGCCAATTTTGCATGAGACTGAATAACGTATCTGCGTGGTGCTCTTCTATTCATTTCAATAACCTCTTGAAACGCACCGTAAGCACTATCTTTTTGATTCAAACTTTCATACAACTGCCCTAAAATAAAAGTATAACGCGCTTTTTCTTCGTTATTTTTTGTTTTTTCTTTGGCTACCTTCAATACTGTTACTGCAGAATCTCTAACTTCAAGTTTTATGTAAGCCTCAGCAAGCATCGCATGAGCATCAGCCAAATCTTGGCCTTCAATTTTTTGGTCTCTCAGGAGTAACTTTAAATTTTTAATAGCTACATCTTCATTATCTAATCGGATATTTACTTTTTCCCTCCAAACTTTAGCATGATAGATTCGATCGCTCAGTGGATACTTGTATAAAATATAATTTAATGCTTCTAAAGAGGGTATATACCGATTGTCATAATAGCGGGCTTTTGCTAACAACAAATAGGCCTCGTCCATTTGTGGATTTTTTTCCATTCCACCAATATTCATTGAATGTTTTTGAATTGCTTTAGTGGCTTTTTCTTCTGCTCTTTCGAAATTCTTATTACTAGATTGCTCTGTGGAAATAGATTTTTCAACCCTTTGAACGCGTTCTATTGGTAAAATTTCCCAAAAATTATCTTGATAAGTGGTTTTCAGTTCCTCTAAACCTTTATCTAAGGCAACATTACCATTAAACAAAACATTGTATTCTGTTGTAACTGCATGGAAATTGCGATTAACAAACTTATCTTTTTTAACAGAACATGCTATTAAAACCAATATGAAGCCTAAAACAAGACAATATTTTTTTATGGTGTTTTTCAATTTAAAACGTTTTTGTACTTTAACTACTAAAACCTACTTTTAGTATATAGATGGGTAAAAATA
>CAZCIV010000306.1:0-3736 GCA_964498595.1 uncultured Flavobacterium sp. | reverse complement strand
AATCTTATCTTTACCACATGATTTTAGTCACAGGAGCAACAGGGTTAGTAGGTTCTCATTTACTAGTAAAACTTCTTCAAGAAAATGAAGTAGTAAAGGCTTTATTTCGTTCAGAGAAGCAAATTGAAAAAGTAAAGAATGTTTTTGCTTTTTATCATCAAACTGCTCTTTTTGATAAAATCAATTGGGTTCAAGGTGATATTACGGATATTCCTTCGTTAGAAATTGCTTTTGAAAATGTCACTCATGTTTATCATTCTGCTGCTTTAATTTCGTTTGACCCAAATGATGAAGAAGTTTTAAGAAAAATCAATATTGAAGGAACGGCTAACATTGTAAATTGCTGTATAGATTTTGGTGTCAAAAAACTATGTCATGTAAGTTCAATTGCGGCTTTAGGAAGTCCAAAAGAACACGAATCTACAATTACTGAAGAAACCGAATGGAATCCAGAAGAATTACACAGTGATTACGCCATAACAAAATATGGTGCCGAAATGGAAGTTTGGCGGGGCCATCAGGAAGGTTTAGAAGTCGTAATTGTGAATCCGGGCGTAATTTTTGGTTTTGGTTTCCCCAAAAAAGGTAGTGATGTAATTATTCAATCTGTTAAAAGAGGTTTGTCTTTTTACACCAAAGGAAATGTTGGAATCGTTTCTGTTTACGACGTTGCAAATGGTATGATTCAATTAATGAAAAGCAACAATAATGGGGAACGTTTTACTTTAGTTGGAGAAAATATTACTACTAAAGCATTAGTCGATTTTATTGCAGAGGAATTAAAAGTAAAAAAACCTTCCATTGAAGCAACAAAATGGATAACTTCTATTGCTTGGCGAATGGATTGGTTAATTTCAAAATTACTAAATCGTAAAAGAAAATTAGCTAGAAGTACCGCAACTTCATCACATTCTACAACCACTTTTGATACATCAAAAATTAAAAAGGAACTTAATTTTACTTTTCAAAAGAAAGAGAGCTATTTAAAAGCTATTCTAAAGTTGAATCAGGAGCACTTGAACTAGAACCTTGATTATTATTAGATTCTGGTTGTTTTTCTTTGTCTAATCTTTCCAAAACTTTCTTGTAGATTTTTTTATATTTTCTTGCATCACTTGCATAATACATCTGATTTTGACGATATGTAGTACTGTCAATTTTATATTTTGTAAAAATATATTGATCCATTTTTATATCTTGCTCCATCAATTTATTTGGCATAGAACCATCAATGGCTTGAAGCAATGATATATCATATAAAATATTGACCATTGTTTCTTCATCTATAAAATTATCCGGTTTTGGAACAGGATTTTTAGAACAAGAAACCACAATTAAAGCAAAAAATAAAAAAAATAACTGTCTCATTATATTTCTCTTTCAAATAATAATCGTTGGCCTACTTTTACCTCTTTTACTTTACCATTTTGATAAACTAACTTTCCGTTAACAAAAGTATGGGTTACTCTTGATTTAAAATTATACCCTTCAAATGGCGACCAACCACATTTGTACAAAATATTCTCTTTCTTTACATTCCAAGGCAAATGAGTATTTACAATTGCTAAATCGGCATAGAATCCTTCACGAATAAAACCACGTTTCTCGATTTTGAAAATTTTAGCTGGATTGTGACACATTTTTTCTACAATCTTTTCAACCGAAATTTTTCCTTGATGATGCGCTTCAAACATAGCCACAACTGCATGCTGAACTAATGGACCACCAGAAGGACATGTCATATAGGGATTGATTTTTTCTTCTAATGAATGAGGAGCATGATCAGTTGCAATCACATCAATTCTATCATCTAATAACGCTTTCCATAGCGCATCTTTATCGGCTTGTGTTTTTACTGCTGGATTCCATTTGATTAGTGAACCTTTCGTTTCATAATCAGCATCGGTAAACCATAAATGATGCACACAAACTTCAGCAGTAATTTGTTTTTGTTCTAATGGAATTTTATTGGTAAACAACTCCATTTCTTTAGCTGTTGATAAGTGAAAAACATGTAAACGAGCGCCTGTTTTCTTTGCTAATTCTATCGCTCTTGATGAAGACAAATAACAAGCTTCTGCACTTCTAATTAAGTGATGGTATTTCATTGGAATATCATCTCCGAATTCCTCTCTGTATTTTTCAGTATTAGCTTTTATAGTTGCTTCATCTTCACAATGAACCGCGATTAGCATTTTTGTTGAAGAGAAAATCTTTTCTAAAACTTCTGGATTATCTACCAACATATTTCCCGTTGAAGAACCCAAAAACAATTTGATTCCTGCAACATTTCTTGGATTTGTTTTTAAAACTTCCTCCAAATTATCATTTGTTCCTCCCATCATAAACGAATAATTCGCATACGATTTTTGAGAGGCAATTTGATATTTATCTTCTAAAAGTTCTTGAGTAACAGCATTTGGAACTGTATTTGGCTGTTCAATAAAAGAAGTTATTCCACCAGCAACCGCTGCTCTACTTTCCGTTTCGATGTTTCCTTTATGCGTAAGCCCTGGCTCTCTAAAATGCACTTGATCGTCAATTGCTCCAGGCATTACATAACTTCCTTCCGCATCAATAATAACACAGTCAGACGATTTTGGGCTTATTTTTTCGGCAATTTCTTTAATGAATTCATTCTCAATTAAAATATCACCTTCAAAAATAGCTCCTTCATTAACAATTTTGGCATTTCGAATTAAAACAGTACTCATTATAATCTATTAAATATTTTTCTTAACCTCAACATTATTACTCCCACTACGGCTTCACGGATAATTCCTCCACTCATTTTGGATTGTCCTTTTGTTCTATCTGTAAAAATGATAGGCACTTCTACAATTTTAAAATTCTTTACAAAAGCGCGATACTTCATTTCAATCTGAAACGCATAACCTACAAACTTAATTTGATCTAAATTGATTGCTTCTAAAACTTGTCTTCTGTAACATTTGAATCCCGCGGTAGCATCAGCAATTTTCATGCCTGTTATCATTCGAACGTAAACGGAAGCAAAATAAGATAGTAAAACACGACTCAAAGGCCAATTTACCACATTAACTCCGTTTGAATATCTAGAACCAATGGCAACATCTGCACCATTTTTACAAGCAGCTAACAACTTTTCTAAATCATTTGGATTGTGAGAAAAATCGGCATCCATTTCAAAAATATAATCATATCCGTGAGAAAGCGCCCATTTAAACCCCGCCACATAAGCTGTTCCCAAACCCGATTTTTTCATACGTACTTTTAAATGCAATCGCGTAGGATATTCCTCTTGCATTTCTTTCACTTTTGCTGCTGTACCATCAGGCGAATTGTCATCTACGATTAAAACATGAAAAGGAGTAGGCAAAGTCAAAACTGCCTTTAGAATTGCTTCAATATTTTCAATTTCGTTAAAAGTTGGAATTACAACAATACCCTGGGCCATAAAAAATCTTGTATTTCAACTGCAAAAATAAGGTATTTCTAGCTGACAATTCTTAATAATTTTATAATAATGAAAGTGACACTATTTTTTGTAATTTTGCGCCAATTATGTTAGCAATTCAATTACACGACAGAATCATCGAAAACAAAGATTGGGCAACCATCTTGTTTATTATCTGCTTGGCTATAATTGCCATTAACAAAACCATATCTTCTGTTCGATTTAACGAGTTTGTTCGATTGGCTTATTCCGATAAATACACTAAAATTTATCGCGATAGTAGTAACTTGATGAGTGGTT
>CAZCIV010000305.1:0-3744 GCA_964498595.1 uncultured Flavobacterium sp. | reverse complement strand
GCCCAGTTTTTCTCTAAATCTTCTGCGAATTTGTCTTCGTTTAATAACAATTTGTTTAATCCTTTTAAAGTCGCTTCAAATGCGATTAAGGTGTGTCCCATTGGAACTCCAATATTACGTAAAACCGTACTATCTGTTAAATCGCGTTGTAATCTTGAAAGTGGTAATTTTGCTGATAAATGTTCGAAAATTGCATTAGCAATTCCTAAATTTCCTTCCGAATTTTCAAAATCGATTGGGTTTACTTTATGTGGCATTGCTGATGAACCAATTTCCCCTGCTTTGATTTTTTGTTTGAAATAATCCATTGAAACATAGGTCCAAATGTCTCTGTCTAAATCGATTAAAATCGTATTAATGCGTTTTAAAGCATCAAAAAAGGCTGCAAAATGGTCGTAATGTTCAATTTGTGTCGTTGGGAATGAATGGTGTAACCCTAAACTATTCTCTACGAAATCGGTTCCAAATTTTTTCCAATCTGTGTTTGGATACGCTACTTTGTGTGCGTTGTAATTTCCAGTTGCGCCACCAAATTTAGCAGCAAACGGAACATTGAATAACAAACGCATTTGCTCTTCTAAACGTTCTACGAAAACTAAAATTTCTTTTCCTAAACGAGTAGGAGAAGCTGGTTGTCCGTGTGTTCTGGCTAACATTGGAACGTCTTGCCATTCCATTGCTAATTCTTTCAATTTTGCAATTACGCTAACTAAACTTGGTAAATATACATTCTCAAATGCTTCTTTAGTAGAAAGCGGAATCGCTGTATTGTTGATATCTTGAGAAGTCAATCCAAAATGGATAAACTCTTTAAATTCTTGTAATCCTAAACCGTCGAATTTCGATTTGATGAAATATTCCACCGCTTTAACATCGTGATTCGTTGTTTTTTCGGTTTCTTTAATCCAAAGCGCATCTTCGGTAGAAAAGTTTTTGTAAATGGCTCTTAAAGAATCGTAAATCGATTTATCAATTTTGGCTAATTGAGGTAAATCAGCTTCGCGCAAAGCAATAAAATATTCAACCTCTACCAAAACGCGGTATTTAATTAAGGCTTCTTCAGAAAAATAAGGAGATAATGAAATAGTTTTGCTTCTATAACGACCATCAATTGGCGAAATAGCATTTAATTCTGTTAATTGCATTTTGTTGTGTGTTGTTTAAAGAAGTGCAAATATAATAAGAAGTTAGAAGTTAGAAGTTAGAAGTCAGAAGTTTTTGTTTCAAGTTTTAATTTTGTTTCAAGTTTCAAGTTTTCTTGTTGAAATTTATTTATTTAAAAGTTCTTTGATGGAATTGTCCCCTTGAGGTCCCGATAGCTATCGGGATTAGGGGTGTAGCGGTGTTTTTTTTAAAGAAATTTACTATTTTACTTTAAATTTAAAAGTTCCTCTTTTACAATTTTCATTCCTTCTACAGCGGTTAATGGCAAGACTTTCAATTCATTTGGTAAATCATAAATCGTGGCTGGATTCGGATCGATATAATACACCGGAACATTTATGTCGACATAATTCATCAATCCAGCAGCCGGATATACTTGTAACGAAGTTCCAATAATAATTAGAATATCCGCGGTTTCTACAATATCGATAGCGTGTTCAATCATTGGGACATCTTCACCAAACCAAACAATGTGTGGTCGCAATTGATTACCTTCTAAGTCTAAATCGCCTAAAATTAAATCGTGTTTCCAATCGATTACAAAATCTTCGTTTGAAATGCTTCGCACTTTTAATAATTCGCCATGGAGATGAATAACTTTGTTACTTCCTGCTCTTTCGTGTAAATCGTCAACGTTTTGGGTTATGATGTGTATGTCGAAATGTGCTTCTAATTCGGCTAGAATTTCGTGAGCTTTGTTCGGTTTAACCGTTAAAAGTTGGGCTCTTCTTTTGTTATAAAAGTCTAAGACTAATTCTGGATTTTTTTTCCAACCCAAAGGAGAAGCGACTTCCATAATATCATGACCTTCCCACAATCCATCAGCATCACGAAATGTTTTAATACCGCTTTCAGCACTAATTCCAGCTCCTGTTAATACTACAATTTTTTTCATTTTCTTTTATTTTGCAATTTTTATAAAAGTAAAATGCGTCCATACAGACGCATTTTGATTATACTTTTCCTAAAGTGTAAAGCTGTTCTAATGTTGGACTAGCGCTACCACCAGCCGGTTCTAAAGTAATCCCGAATGCTTGTGGTGATTCGGCGTTTTCTACTTTTATAACCTTGGTTGAGCTTGTGGCATAAGAGTCAAGTAAACCAATGCTTGTTGGGGTTAAAACAGGTTCTAACTGCAATGACCATACTTGATATACCATTCCTTTTGGAGGTTCTGGTAATCCTGATGCATCGATGTAAACTGTTTTAGTAGTTTTGTTGTAATAAGCCTTTGCAAAAGCTTCGGGAGCTACTTGCTGACCAGCTAAAGCAACGGCAACATTACTAGTATCTCTTAAAATAGCTAAAACTTCTTCCGATTCTTTCTTCTTCAATTCTAAATCAACAATTGACTCTTGTAATAAGTTTTTCTCTGTCGAAACATTATTCAAGGTTTCATTTGTCTGGTTTAATTTATAAAATTGAAGTCCGAAACCAACCACTAATACTGCAGCTGCAATCCATCCTGTGTATTGTGCCCAATTTGAGCGTGGTTTCATTTCGATTACTTTATTTCTTCCCAATAATTCAGCTCGTATTTTTTCAAAATTTGTTGCTGATAGGTGAGGAGCTACACTGTATGATAAATTAATTACCGCTTTTTCGATAGCTTTTATTTCTTCTTTTACTTCAGGATATTGTGCAGCCATTTGGTTAACTTCTGCAATTTGTTCTTCTGAAAGTTTTCCAAAAACATATAGTTCTAAAATTCCTGATTCGATATATTCTCTACTATTCATTGATCATCAGTCTTAATTCATTCATACAATTTCTATTCTGAGTTTTTACGGTTCCTAGAGGAATTTCTAACTCTTCCGATGCTTCTTGCTGTGTATATCCTTTGAAAAACAATAAATCGATCAATTGGATACACTTGGGTTTCAACTTTTTGATGAATTCTCTAATCCCTATCGCGTCTATTTTATTGATTGTCTTCGCGTTGTCATCTAACAGATGTACGAAATTATCAGTAGATAAGTTTTTTTGATTGTTGTTAAAATTTTTAGAACGTAATTTATCGATGGAAGAATTACGGGCAATATTTAACATCCAAGTATACAATCGACCTTTAGAAGTATTGTACGAATCAATGTTTTTCCAAATCTTTACAAATACTTCCTGAAGCACATCTTCAGCCTCTTCTTTGTCTTTGATTAAATTGAAAATAATTCCGTACAAGCTTTTTGCATAATTGTCATAAAGTAGTGTAAATGACCTATCGTCTTTTTTAAGCAATAGGGGTAAAAGTTCTTCTTGTGTCATGCAGTTTTCTTTTTTTTGTCTAAAATAATAAAAAAAGTAGTATTATTTTTGCCTTATGGAGAAATTTAATCAAGAGTTGTTAACATATTTAGAAGGTTTTCTTACCGAGAATAGAAAAGAAGGTTTTTTACGTGTTTTAAAAAACAGAACTAAGCATTTTACCATTGCGATGGAGGATGTATATCAATTACATAACACTAGTGCAGTAATGCGTAGTTGTGAAGTTTTTGGAGTACAAGAATTGAATGTAATTGAGCAAAAATTTGGAAAGCGAATCGATTCCGAAATTGCTATGGGTGCACAAAAATGGGTAGATGT
>CAZCIV010000304.1:0-3745 GCA_964498595.1 uncultured Flavobacterium sp. | reverse complement strand
TAATAACGGAGTTTATATTCCTGTTTTTCATGGGAATAAAGAAGTTGTAGAATTGTCAGAATTTGGTAGTTACTCTATTTTTCATGGTGATTTGAGTACTTCAGATAATAGAAAAGTAGCTTTGTTTCTAATTGATGTTTTTAAAGAATTACCAGATTATAAATTAATTATTGCTTCTGGTTTTGGTAAAGATTTTATCTTAAAAGCAATTGGAAATTGTAGCCATATAGAACATGTAGAAATACAAGATTTCTCACATTTAAAAAATTTACTGAATAACGCTCACATAGCAATTTCTTGGTCATTTCAAAAGTCGGGAACTAAATTGAAATTATTGAATTCTTTATTTAATTCAAGACATAATATTGTTAACGAACATATAATTGATGATGTTGCTATTTTTCCACTTTGTAATAGAGTTAATTCTAAAAATGATTTGATTCAGAAGATTAAGTACTTACACACTATTCCTTATACAAAAGATCATCATTTATTAAAGAAAGAAATTTTGGCAAAAACGTTTAGTGATGAAAACAATGCTAAACATATAGATTCTATATTAAACAAAATAAGTAATGACTAGAGTTGAATTTTCAGATTTAATATTTTCTAAAATTGAGGAAAACCAAGAAGTTTTATCAAAACAATTTGAAGCTTCTAAAGATAAAATAGGTTTTTTTTATTTAGATGATTTATTACCTAATGAAATTGCTAATAAAATTTCAGAGAGTTTTCCAAAACCATCTGAAATGGTACTTAAAAAAAGCATCAGAGAAAATAAACATATTGCTGCACAAATGAACTTATATCATCCTATTTTAGAAGATATAATTTATGCATTTCAAGATGAAAGAATCGTTAAGTTAGTAGCTAAAATTTGTAATATAAAGGAGGTATTTCCAGATGATAAATTGTATGCTGGTGGAATTTCTTTAATGTGTAAAAATCAATTTTTGAATCCTCATTTAGATAATTCTCATGATAAAGATAGAGAAAGATGGCGTGTTTTAAATTTATTATATTATGTAACTCCAGGTTGGGATTTGAAAAATGGAGGTAATTTAGAATTATGGCCCGATGGATTGTCAAAAAAACAAATTACAATTGAAAGTAAATTTAACAGATTGGCAGTAATGGCAACACATAATCATTCTTTGCATTCTGTTTCTCCAATTGTAGTTGATAACGAACGAAAATGTATATCAAATTATTATTTTTCAAATGAACCATTAGCATCATCAGATACATTTCATGTTACTTCATTTAGAGGTAGACCTGAAAATAAAATCACAGATATTATTTTAAAAAGCGATACTTGGTTACGAATGAATTTGAGAAAAATTTTTAAAAAAGGAATTAAAGAAAATCCACATTATTATAAAAAAGGTTCAAAGAATTAAACCGTTCTTTGAACTACTTCAAACATTTTCCCGCCTTCAAATTTTAAAGTTTTTGAAGGATATTTTAAAACTAAAGCATAATCGTGAGTCGCCATTAAAATGGTTTTTCCGTTTGCGTTAATTTTTCTTAGTACTTCCATAACTTCCACACTGGTTTGTGGGTCAAGGTTTCCTGTTGGTTCGTCTGCTAAAATTAATTCCGGATCATTCAATAAGGCTCTTGCAATTCCTACACGTTGTTGTTCTCCACCAGAAAGTTGGTGCGGCATTTTATTAGCAAAACCTTTCATGCCTACTTTATCTAAAACTTCTTCAATTTTTACGTCCATCTCTTCTTGTTCAGACCAACCAGTAGCTTTTAAAACAAATAAAAGATTTTCTCGTACACTACGATCAGAAAGTAATTTAAAGTCTTGAAAAACAACGCCTAATTTTCTTCTTAAGTAAGGAATGTCGTTCTCTTTCAAGGTTTTTAAATCATAATCCACAACATTGCCTTCACCTTCACCTAAGGCTAAATCGGCATAAAGCGTTTTTAAGAAACTACTTTTTCCCGAACCTGTTCTACCAATTAAATAAAGAAACTCACCGTGTTTTACATCGATGTTAACATCGGTTAAAACTGGATTTTTATCTTGATAAATGGTTACATTTTTTAAGGATAGAACTGATTGCGACATATGTAAATTGGATTTTAAAATGTAAAAGTAATAACTTAAACTTCCGATTCAAAATTTTAAACCAAATTCGGTAAAAATTATTCTATTTGGTTAAAAACTATGTTCAAAAATTGTACAATAATATGTTAAGAACCTTCGTTAATACTTACAATAAGCCTTATATTTGGAACTTATAAATAACGAATCACATGATAAAGTATTTAAAACTTTCTTTTTTAATGGTGTTCTTTTCAGGAACACTTTTTGCCCAACAATCTTCAATTTACACGCACGATTTAACTGAGTTTAACCGCGCAGTAGAATTGTACAAAGACAAACAATATCAATCAGCACAAATTTTATTCGATAAAGTAAAATCGAAAACCGATAATATGGAAGTAGAATCGGATTGTGCTTACTATATTGCCAATTGTGCGATTCGTTTGGACCAAATGGGAGCCGATGTTTTGGTGGAAAGTTTTGTAGAAGATTATCCAACGAGTACGAAAACAAATCAAGCGTATATTGAAGTTGCTCACTATTATTTTGACCAAGGAAATTATCCAAAATCATTAGAATGGTTCGACAAAGCCGATTCGAATAACATGTCGCAAGCTGAAAGAGAAAAGTATAATTTCCAAAAAGGTTATGCTTATTTCACTGCGAAAAACACCAAAGAAGCTACAAAATACTTCAATCAAGTAGTAAACTCGAAGACTTTTGGAAGTCAGGCGAAATATTATTTAGGTTACATGTCTTACGAAACCGATGATTACAAAAGTGCGAATCAATATTTTGAGCAAGTTTCAGATCAAGACAAATACAAAGAAAAAATGGGTTATTTTCAAGCCGATATGAATTTCAAGCTTGGGAATTTCCAAAAAGCCATCGACTTAGGTTTAGAGCAAATGCCAAAATCAAAAGGAGAAGAAAAAAGTGAATTGTCGAAAATCATAGGAGAAAGTTATTTCAACCTTAAACAATATGACAAAGCACTTCCGTATTTATTAGCATATAACGGTAAAAAAGGAAAATGGACGAATACCGATTTTTACCAATTAGGTTACACTTACTACCAACAAAAAGATTATGAAAATGCGATTTCGCAATTCAATAAAATTATTGGTGGAAATGACTCAGTAGCTCAAAATGCTTACTATCATTTAGCGGAAAGTTATTTAAAAACCGATAAAAAACAACAAGCTTTAAATGCATTCAAAACGGCTTCTGAAATGGAATTTGATTTAAAAATTCAAGAAGATGCGTATTTGAATTATGCAAAATTAAGTTACGAAATAGGAAATCCATACAAATCGGTTCCAGAAGTCATGAATGCTTATTTGGCAAAATATCCTAATACACCATATAAATCTGAAATTAATACGTTGTTGATTAGTTCGTATATCACTTCAAAAAATTATAAAGAAGCTTTATCATTATTAGAGAAAAACAAATCTCCTGAAAACAAATTAGCGTATCAAAAAGTAACCTTTTACAGAGGTTTAGAATTGTACACCGATGGCGATTACAAAGGAGCTTATAGTTTGTTTAAAAAATCGTTAGCCGAAAATAAAGATGCGAAATTCACCGCAAGAGCTACTTTTTGGAAAGCAGAAACCGAATACAATTTAGACCAATTTGAAGAAGCAAAATTGAGTTTCAAACAGTTTTTAAATTCGACTGAAG
>CAZCIV010000303.1:0-3746 GCA_964498595.1 uncultured Flavobacterium sp. | reverse complement strand
AAATAAAAGAAAGCGATGCAACCGCAACAAGAAAACTAATTATCAACTAATTAATTTTACTATATTTTTAAAATTAATTTTAAGTTAACAATAAAAAAAAACATACTTACTCAAAAAATTCTATTTTTGTATAAATTTTAATTCTTAAAAAATGAAAAAACTTTACACTTTACTATCTCTTCTAGGAGCTTCTATAGGTTTTGCTCAAACACCTATAATTACAGCAATTGTTGATGGACCATGTCCTAATGGACTACCAAAAGTTTGTGAAATTTACGCAAATGGAACTGTAGATTTCACACAATTTTCGTTCCAAAATCAAACAAATGCGAATACAGAATGGACTGCTTCTCCACTAAGTTTAAGTGCTCTTGGAACTAGAACAAATGAATTTGTATATATAGTATATACAAATAACAGTTTAACTGTTGCAACATCAGAATTCCCTTCAATTTTAGCGTCTAACTCAATTGAAAGTGGTCTTATGAATTTGAATGGAGATGACAGAGTTAGAATTATTAACACATCTACTTCAGCAGTTATTGATCAATTTGGAGTGTCAGATGTAGATGGGACAGGAACTACTTGGGAATGGTTGGATTCTTATGCAAAAAGAAATAATGGAACAGGACCTGACGCAGGTTTTGTTGAAGCAAATTGGACAATCGCACCTATAAACTCTTTAGATGCTGCTGGTTTATGTTTAGCAACTCCAGGCCCTCAATTACAAACTGTTGTTAATCTAGGTAATTACACATTATCATCTTCGTCATTCGATGTGATCGATGGTTTAAAAATGTATCCAAACCCATTAAAAGGTGATACATTATACTTAACTTCTACTGCTAATGCTGCAATGTCAGTTCAAATTTTTGATGTATTAGGTAAAGAAGTTTTAAAATCTAACGTAATGAACAATGCTGTAAACGTTTCTAGCTTAAACGCTGGGGTTTATATGGTTAAAATTACTGAAGAGGGTAAAACAGCTACAAGAAAATTAGTTATTCAATAATTGAAATGCTGAAATAAATTCAGCATGACAAGAATAGAGAAAAGCATCAACGAAAGTTGGTGCTTTTTTCATATAAATTATTACCCAAACAAACCTATTTATCCAAATAAATTCTATAATTTGAGGCAGATTTCAACATAAAACAAAAATCTGCGAATCTGCGGTCAAAAGAACATTTCTTTCTATTTTTGCACCATGATTTCACAAGAAGATATTTTCCAAATTAGCTCTAAAAAAGAATTTGAAAAAATTACTTTAAAAGTATTTCGCCATCAGTACGATAACAATTTGGTGTACCAACAATTTTGCAACTTTTTAAAGAAAGACAAAACCAATGTGAAATCCTTAACCGAAATTCCTTTTCTGCCAATTCAGTTTTTTAAAAGCCATGATGTTTTAAGTGCTGACGAACCTATTCAACAAACGTTTACCAGTAGCGGTACAACAAGAATGCAAACCAGTAAACATTTGGTTACCGATGTAAGTTGGTACGAAATGAGTTATCGTTTAGGCTTTTCAGAATTCTATGGTAATATTGAAGATTATTGTGTTTTAGCTCTACTTCCATCCTATTTAGAGCGTGAAGGTTCTTCATTAATTTATATGGTAGAAGATTTAATTCAAAGTAGCAATCATGAAGATTCTGGATTTTATTTGAATAACTACGATGAATTAATTTCTAAACTAATCGAGTTGGATAATTCAGGTCAAAATGTGATTTTAATTGGCGTAACTTATGCTTTATTGGATTTAATTGAGAAGCAAAAATTCCAATTAAAAAACACCATTATCATGGAAACTGGAGGTATGAAAGGCAAACGAAAAGAAATGATTCGCGAAGAATTGCATTCAATTTTATGCAACGGATTTGGTGTTTCAAAAATTCATTCCGAATATGGTATGACCGAATTACTTTCACAAGCGTATTCATTAGGTGATGGTATTTTCGAATGTCCACCTTGGATGCAAATTTTAGTTCGTGATACTGAAGATGCTTTAACTTATGTTTCCGAAGGAAAAACAGGCGGAATTAATGTGATTGATTTGGCTAATATCAATTCGTGTTCGTTTATTGCTACGCAAGATTTAGGCAAAAAATATCCCAACCATTCTTTCGAAGTGTTGGGACGTTTTGATAATTCAGATATTCGTGGTTGTAACCTGATGATTGTTTAAGTGTTAAACTGTTGATTTGTTTAAACAATTCTACAACTTAACAATTTAACGATTAAACAATTTTTATCACGTAATAATTTTTCTTTCCTTTTTGCAATAACAAGAATTGATTGTTGATTAAATCCTCTTTTGTGATGATTTTGTCCTCTCCAACTTTCTCCTTATTTAAAGAAATTGAGTTTTGTTTCAATTCTCTTCTTGCATCACTATTAGAAGCTAAGAAATTAGTCTTTGCTGCTAATGCCGCAATCATATCCAAACCTGTATTCAAATCTTTCATTGAAATCTCCGCTTGAGGAACACCATCAAACACTTCTAAAAACGTTTTTTCATCTAACTTTTTCAATTCATCCATAGACGGACTAAAGAACGCATTTGAAGCTGCGATTGCATTTTCTAAATCTGCTACAGAATGAACCATTATGGTAATTTCCTCTGCTAAACGTTTTTGTAACGTTCTTAAATGTGGTGCTTCGTTATGTGCTGCAATTAATTTATCAATCGTTTCTTTATCTAAGAAAGTGAAAATCTTAATGTATTTTTCAGCATCAACATCCGAAGTATTTAACCAATATTGGTAAAATTTGTAAGGCGAAGTTCTTTCCGCATCTAACCAAATATTACCCCCTTCTGATTTTCCAAATTTCGTTCCATCTGCTTTTGTAATCAACGGACAAGTTAACGCATACGCTTTACCTGATTCAATTCTACGCACTAATTCGGTTCCAGTAGTAATATTTCCCCATTGGTCACTTCCGCCCATTTGTAACGTACAATTTTTGGCACGATATAAATGTAAAAAGTCGTAACCTTGGACTAATTGGTAAGTAAACTCCGTAAACGACATTCCTTCTGAAGTTTCTCCAGTTAAACGTTTTTTAACTGAATCTTTCGCCATCATGTAGTTCACCGTAATGTGTTTACCAACATCACGAATGAATCCTAGGAAAGAAAATTCTTTCATCCAATCGTAGTTGTTTACTAACTCCGCAGCATTAGGTTCCGCAGAAGTAAAATCTAAGAAGCGAGCCAATTGACTTTTAATCGCTTCTTGATTGTGACGCAAAGTAGCTTCGTCTAGCAAATTTCTTTCATTAGATTTTCCTGATGGATCACCAATCATTCCGGTTGCTCCACCTACAAGCGCTAACGGTTTATGACCACTCAATTGGAAATGTCTCAATAACATCACTCCAACTAAATGTCCTATATGCAATGAATCGGCGGTTGGATCAATCCCCACATACGCCACACGCATCTGCTCCATCAAATGTTCTTCTGTGCCTGGCATTACGTCGTGGAGCATTCCTCTCCAAGTCACTTCTTCAATAAAATTTTTCATGATTCTTAAATAATTTGAGCAAAGATAGTTTTTAGTTTAAAAGTTTAAAAGTTTTATTCAAAATTCAAGGGCAAATTCAAGTTCAATTTCAAAAGCAAAAATCAATAATAAAGTCAAGTCTATTTTCTAACTTCTAATATCTATATTCTATCTTCTCAAAAAATCTTATCTTTACCACATGATTTTAGTCACAGGAGCAACAGGGTTAGTAGGTTC
>CAZCIV010000302.1:0-3752 GCA_964498595.1 uncultured Flavobacterium sp. | reverse complement strand
GTGGTGTGAGAGGCGCACTCCGTCAGCTACTGGCGGAGCCGTCTACTCGATTGTGGGCTGTATTTTTATAGATATTTAATTGTTGTTTTTTGCAGTTACTAAAATTCTTTACGCAGTTAACATATTTCTTTACGCAGTTGCTATATTTCTTTATGCGTATTAAATAAATCTAAATGAAGTATTAATATTTTTTTTTGATGTTTGAATAATTCTAATTGCAGTTAAAATAATTCTAAATGATAACACAATAAAACTTATTGCGGTAGCAATAAGTTTTATTGATGTTTCTTTATTTCTTTTTGTGGTAGTAAGAAATCTTTATAACATACACCATTACAATTACAAAAGCGACTTTCAGTTTTACCCAAAAGCCGCTATTGCTACAAACTGTGGTTGTAAGAGGTTTTATAATTTGGTAAGTATTACATTATCTGGTACTGAATAATTACGTTTTCTTGAACTATCGAAAGTCCAAGTTGCTTGTGTAGTGCTTCCTGGCAGTAATGCAAAATCTACAAACCAACCATGTAAATTTGGAGCTTTTTCTATTTCTCTATAGCTTATTAATAAATTACTATTAATACCTTTTGAAACATAGCAAAATAATGGAGGAAAAAGTAAATCTGAATAGATTAACTGATTGGTTTTAATTATACCATTTTCTTCATAATAATAACCACCAACTAATATATCCATATAACAATTGATTGGTGAATTATATTTTCCTTTAGGGATAAACTTACCAAGTATTTTTTGAATAACAATTTTGAAAGTTGTATTCCCATTTTGGTATTGCCAAGTACCCACCCATTGGTCATATTTGTTTTCTACATCTTTATAATAGGTGCCTGTGTTAGCTAAAGAAGTGTTACTTTCGTTCATATTACCTATTGAAATGATTGGAGCAGAAGAAGGTACCTGCGCTTTACAAAATGTAAATGATAATGAAACTATAAGGATTAAAAAAATATTTTTCATGTTAATTAAAATTTTAAGTTAGTTACAAGGAGACGTTTGTGTAACAGAATTATTTATGTTGTTTACTTTTAGATTATTCCATTCAGATAAATCTGAATTGGCCTTATAAAGCTTAATACCTGATGACTTTTCCAACATTTTTAAAAAATTCATTTCATTAACTTCTTTAGAGTTACCGACGTTAATATTATATCCATTAAATGCAGAAAAACCATCATTACTATTTTTTAAATAAAAAAGATGTTGAAAGGTATAAAACTTTTCCTCAGTTGAGAAATTTTTATCACCAAAAGCAATAAAATTTTCTTTGCTATCTATAGTTAAAGCATATACTTCGTTATCAGGTGTTACTACTATACTTGTAAAATTATCAGGTATTGTTATGTTAGTATTTTTCATCATAATATAAATTTGTTGCAAATCATCAGGAGAAAAAATAGATAACCCGCCTGTATAATGAGTATGAATTAGTATATTTATTGTTTTACCTGCCAAATCTACCTGATTAAAAGCTACTGAATAATCCACTTCAGGGTCATTATAGCTTGATAATGCATCATAACCAGTAGGTGTTGTTGTTAAAGCATATCCATATTCAATAGTGTCTGTGGTTTTAGTTTTAAAATATGCAACAATATCTTTAAAAGCTACTTTGTTTTGTAAATTGGTAAATAAAGTACAATCATCATTTAATTCTCCAATTTCTTCAGGAAACACAGTTGTTGTAGTTGTGTTATCTTGAGAGTCATTATTTTCAGAATCGGGACCACTACTAAGTCCACCACCACCAGGTCCAACATTATTGTTGCCATCACTGAAACCCCCAGATTCACCGCCGCCACTGCCAGTAGAGTATGGATTCCAATTTGGATTTGAAGAGCATTCTCTTACAGTAAAGGTTTGATTACAGCCTGGACCTGCATTATGTATAGGGCCTACGCCACCAGTTCTTGTGCCGTTACATTTTAAAACATCTACACATATTACACTACCTTCAGAACCACCTGATTCACTACTTTCAAACCCTTCATTAGAACCTGGAGTGTTGTTGTTACCATTGTTAAAGAAAGAATAAATGCCATATACTTTTGATGTTGTGGTTGTACCTTCAAAATTATAACTTTCGTGTTCTGCATTATATTCTACATCTGCTGATGGTTGATAATGAATAACAAATGCTTCGGTTTCATTGTTTTGATTGGTTTGTATTACTAAATTATCAAATGAACCATCAGAATAATCTACACTATCTAAAACAACTAACATGGTATATGATGTTATATCGCCAGTTGTAACTTGTTTAATTAAAGATGAATCGATTGCAAAATCTACATTTAAATCTCTCGCAGTAGAATTTTCGGATTTAATTTTATTAAAATTTTTGAGGCTTCTTAATTTGAGATTTAGCTCGTTTTTAATAATTTTATCAGGTTCTTTAAATGATTTTAATTTAGAAGCTTGTTTGTAAGTGTATTTTTCAATTTTATATTGTTTAAAATTGTGTTCATGATTATGTTCTTCATAATCATCGTTACAACCAACAATAAAGGTTGCAATGAAAAAAAATAAACTTAAGAGTGAAATTTTTTTAAGTGTTTGTTTCATACATTTTACATTTTTAAAGGTTTATATACTGTGCAATTTATAAAGTATTATTTTATTTGTGTTACAGATTTTCTGTACATTTTCAATTTTATTTTCCAGTGTTTACTGGGTTTGTTATTTTGAAAATCAATTTTTTGTAATAAAAAAAATCTAATACTTTGTTTCACTATTTACATATTGCTCAGCAAATATAGCCTACAACGTTTTCCAAATAGGCAAAGGCGCCTTATCAAATCTAGTACTTTTGGCGCTTTTGTTTATTTGGTGTTACCACCAGTTTTTATATTCATCATCAGCGGAGTTAAAATCAATGAAATAATTCCAGCGGCAATTGCTGTCACGATTAAGTTTCCGTATTGCTTCAATTCAAGTCCGCTTAAAAGTCTTACTGCAATAATTGTCAAAGTTAGTCCTGCTAAAATTGTCCAATATTTCAAATTTATATTTTGTTTTTCAGTCTTGTTTGTCGGCAGTTTGTAAATGGCAAAAGCAATTACAAGTCCACCGAGTAAAGTTGAACCGTGTTGTAATATTTTCAGCATTGGAATTTGTCTGCCTAAAAAGTCCACCGAGTTTTGTAATGCTGGAATTGTTTGAACGAAATAGCCGTGGTCGTGAGTAAAGCTGTCCCAAAATATGTGAGAAGCTGCACCGATTAGAATTGAAATTGTCACTACTAACCAATTTCTTTTGAAGTGTCCATTCCAGTCAAACTGTCTAAATGCCGAAAATCTTGATTTTAAAATTGTCGGCAAGTTGTCGAATAAACTGTCTCGAACAATGTTGTGAAAAATGAAAGCAAGCAACAGTCCTAAAGGTAAGTCGAACCAAAAAAGTCCGTCAATTGTGTGGCTGTAATTGCTCTTAATTCTCATTCTTAAAAAGTATTCAAAGTCTGGTGTCAAACTGCCGATTACAAGTCCAGTCAATGAGAACCATTGTCGAGGCAAAAATGTCAACGGTAAAACTATTGCTGGGTGTGAAAATGTAAATGGCATTTCTATTTGTCTGTTCGTTTATTTGTTTCGTTGTCGTCTTTTATAATTGGTGGTAACGTTTTGGGTATTGCCGAAGGCGGGGATTTTTAGCACTAAAGTTCAATCGAAGAACGAATGTTGAACCTTGCACAAATGCTCAATCGAAGCCGTTCAGCCCCGCTTTTGGCAATA
>CAZCIV010000301.1:1962-3768 GCA_964498595.1 uncultured Flavobacterium sp. | reverse complement strand
GTGTGGAAATTGCCAAACTCTCCTTGTGGTTGCGCACCGCACAAAAAGGCCGCAAACTGAACTCCCTGAACAAAAACATCAAATGCGGAAACTCCTTGATCGACGATCCTGCCGTTGCAGGCGAAAAAGCTTTTTCCTGGGAGAATGAGTTTCCGGAAGTCTTTGCGAAAGGAGGGTTTGATGTGGTGATAGGGAATCCGCCTTATGTGAGGGTTCAAAATTTAAAATACACAGAAATAGATTTTTATAAATGTAATTTCATTGCAGCACACAAAAGAGTGGATATATCATTGTTGTTTTTTGAAAAAGGGTTCAAAATATTAAAGAATAATGGTATTCTGTCTTTTATAACAACTATCCAATTTTTAAATGCAGACTATGGAAGGAATATTCGAGGAATTTTACTTAAAAAAAGAATAATTCAGTTCATAGATTACAATGGTCTACCTGTTTTTGATGGCGCAACAACATATCCAGGAATATTAATATTGAGGAATTCAAATCCTGAAGTATTTGATTATAAGAAAATGACCGCAATTGGACCGACAATGTTGTATCAAAATGAAGTGAATATTATTAAAATCAATCCCAAAACTTTAAATGATGATGTTTGGGTTCTAAATGAATCTAAAGAAAAAGAATTACTAAAGAAAATTGAATCTAAAAGTGTTAGATTAAAAAGTATTGCAAATCCATGTACAGGCCTTACTACTGGAGCGGATGGAGTTTTTGTAATAAAATCTGAAGATGTTGATAATTTGAATCTGGAAAGCGAAATATTGCTACCAGTTGTTCGAGGCAGGAATATAAATAGAGGAAGAATAAATGATAAATTAGATTTCGTCATTTATCCATATGAATTAATAAATGAAAAAACTGAATTAATTTCAATACAAGTTCTAAAAAATCTATACCCTAATACGTACAAATATTTATTAGAAAGAAAAAGTATTCTTTCTAACAGAATGGATTCTAGAAAGGAATTGGGATCAGAAAACGATTGGTATAAACTAGTTAGAAAAGGAAGGTTAGATTTATTTAAATCTGTAAAAATCTTAACTCCAGGATTGAGCAAAGGAAATCGCTTCGCGATTGATAATAAAGGAATGACATACCTATGTGGTGGAGCAGGAGTATTTGGTCTTGTACAACATAAAATTGATAATGATATACTTTTAAGTATATTGAATTCCAAAGTAATTGAATATTATTTGCATTCTATTAGCACAAAAAAACAAGGTGGTTATTTTTCATATTTGAATCGTTTTCTTGAAGAAATTCCAATTTCAAAAAAAACTAATCCTAACCTTAAAGAACTTTCAATTAAATATCAGTCCATACAAAACTCTTTGAATAAAACTGAGGAAAATGTTTTATTATACATTGAAAAAATAAAACCTGGAATTAATTTATCAGAAAAGTTAATCGGATGGTCGGAACTAACATTTAAGGAGTTTATAACTGAATTTAATAAATGCCTCAAAATATCAAAACTAGATACTCTTCCCAAGAAAGAAGAACTTGAATGGATGGAACTGTTTGAGGAGAACAAACAGAAAGCTTTGGAATTGAAAGCCCAGATCGATCAGACAGATAAGGAGATTGATCAGATGGTGTATGAATTGTATGGGTTGACTGAGGAGGAGATTAGGATTGTGGAGGGGAGTTAACTGATGATAAGTGTTAACACAAGCTGTAGATAATTAAAAAAAATTTATAAATAAGCAGGAAAATATTCTAAAATAAAAAACCTAAAAAAATGGAAGTATCAAAAAAGCTCACAATTCGACCAGAAACAGTCGAAAC
>CAZCIV010000301.1:0-1952 GCA_964498595.1 uncultured Flavobacterium sp. | reverse complement strand
ACTTCTAATCAACCGCAGATATCAACGCAAATTGGTTTGGACGAGAGAAGAAAAGGAAGCGTTTCTAGATTCGCTCTCTTTAAACTTACCCGTACCACTAATTTTAGCTGCTGAAGTTCGCTATAAGGAATCTAATTGTTTTGAAATAATAGACGGGATGCAGAGATTAAATGCTATCATGGCATTTATTGAAGGAGAATTTCCACTAAATGGTAATTATTTCAATTTAGATACAATTGCTAGTACCAAAGATTTAAAAGATAAAGGTGTTTTAATTCAAAAGTCACCTATAATGGATAGACATGCATGTAAAATAATTGCAAGTTATCCAATTCCTTTTTCTGTCACAAGTATTGATAATGAAGATATAATAGATGATGTCTTTAAGCGAATTAACTCGAGTGGTAGACATCTATCTAACCAAGAATTACGTCAAGCAGGTCTTGACAATTCTTTTGGTTTTTTGGTAAGAAAAATTTCAGAATCGATAAGAGGAGATGTTTCGACTTCTGACAAATTGCTATTGAATAATATGAAGGCAATTTCCATAAACAACCATAATCTTTCATACGGAATCAATATGGGAGGAATATTTTGGAGAAAGCACAACATTGTATCGAACGAAAATATAAGACAATCGAGGGATGAAGAAATGGTTGCACATCTTGTAGGTGCAATATTAATAACGCCAAGACCTGCGGCAACGGCTACAAATTTGGATAATTTTTACTCACTTGATCACAAGAAAAACAAAATCATCCTAGATCAAGTAAAGAAATTAGGTCATGAATATATTGTTAACTTATTTCAAGCAGTCTTTGCAGAATTTAAGAAAACATTTGAATCTACAAAATCAAGCTTCTACAAAATAATGTTTAAAAATGAAACGACTTATGTTAATAGATCTTTTCAAGTAGTTTTTCTTGCGTTTTATGAACTTCTAGTTAAGGAGCAAAAATTTATTACAAATTATGTTAAACTAGCCAATTCATTAAAGGGTGTTGGCGACATATATTTAACTCCAAATTCAGAATCATTAAACCTGTCAGGACCAAGAGAAAAGGCAATTAATGCAATTAAAGGTATCTGTAGTGAATCATTTGCTAAAAGAAAAGAAAATGATCCCGCTTTAAACAATGGTGTAATAAAATTAGAAAGCATTTTAAGTGCTTCTAAAACTGAAAATACAAGTTACGATTTCAAAATCGGTACTCACCGCATTCATGGAGATAATTCTTTTGATGAAAATAGTTTTACAAAAATGCTTAAAACACTTACGGCTATTGTAAACGCAGGAAAAGAAAGTGTTGGTTACGTAATATTAGGAGTTGCAGATGATGAAAAAGACAAAGAATCATTCGAGAATTACTACAATGCCAAATCATTGAATTATCGAGATTTCTTTATTACAGGTCTTGAATCAGAAGTTAAAAATTATAAAAATCACGACGAATATAGAATGAAGTTAGAGAATATAATTAAGAACTCAAATATATCTCCATCATCATACAAAGATCAGATATTGAATCATATTGACTATTTTACATATTATGACAAATCCGTATTAATAATGAAAATCGAAGCTATGGATGAACCTGCTCGCTTTGATAATAAATATTATGAAAGACATGGTACCAAAACTATTGAGGTGGCATCTGATAAAGAAAAAAATATCTGGAAAAGATTTTTATGACAAGTTTCAAAAACAAACAAGTAAAATCTGCAAACTTTCTGATTAATTGCCAACAAACTACTTTTGTAAAACTTAATAGTACTAACTAAATAGGTTGATAAAATAAATGAAAAGATTGTATAAGGAGGAAAACTTTTTATCATTTGTTGAAGAAATTCATTTAAATTCTTAAAGTTTGAAATTAAGATTGTCGGAATATTGTAATTCACTACTGTCCGATAAAAATACAAATTACTGATTTTGCTTTCTGAAAGTCTTG
>CAZCIV010000300.1:0-3768 GCA_964498595.1 uncultured Flavobacterium sp. | reverse complement strand
AATCCAAGAATTTTAAAGATTTCCCAAATTATGAAAATCCGTGTTCCAAAAACAATCATTACAAATCATCTTTAAACTAAGAACAAATAAAAAGTGACACTAGGAATTGTCCCCTCGAGGTCCCGATAGCTATCGGGATTAGGGATGTTTGCGATGCGCTATAAAAACGTAACCAATAAAAAACGACTCTAGGAATTGTCCCCTCGAGGGGACTTTAGGGGTGTTAACGATTGTTTCTTTTGTCAATTAATTCTTGCACAACTTGTTCTAACGTTATACCAACCGAAAACATATTTTGTTTTATATCTGAATCTGTAAATCGTAAAAAAATAATACCTTCTTTTTCTAATTCACCTTGGCGCTTGACATCATATTCATATTTATATAAATGACTATCGCCATCAATTTCAATGGCTAACATCAATTCATGACAATAAAAATCTACGATGTACTCTAACAAGGGTACTTGTCTATGAAATTGAACACCAAGCGCTTTATTTTTAATATTTTTCCAAAGCAAGACCTCGCTAAGTGTGCTGTTTTTTCGGAGTTCTTTAGCGTATTCTTTTAGTTTGGGATTATAGGGAATGATTTTGTTTTTCATTTTTAAAAGTAGCTATACAAATATATTATATTTTTTGAATAAACTCCCCTACACCCCTAAAGTCCCCTCAAGGGGACAATTTTGCTAAAGACTTTTTATTTTTTTTGTTTTCAGTGGAATATTTTTACACCCCTATATTCCCTTCAAAGGTACAATTACTTCTAAGCAATTTACTGGAATTACAATTTCAAAAATTTCTCCAATTATCCCAATCCGTGTTCTAAAACCAAAAACCTCAAACTAACTCATAACCCCATCACCTATCACCTATCACCAAATTATCCTATTACCCTCCATAATACTATTATTTTGTATAGTAAGGTAAAACATAACGAATAAACCAATTAGGTAACTTATTGGTCTTTAACTCCATAGTACCTTTATAAACCTCCGCAAGCAACAATTGTTCTTTCCCTGAATTATCAAAAAGATAGGCACGATAACATAGCGGAAGTGCTAGATGTAAGTTTTCGAGTGCTTTGAAATAACGTTCTATAATTTTATTTTCTGCAACATTATGACCTCCTTTTTCTATACGATTACTTACTCGAGAAATATTTACTTCAGGACTATCAATACAAACAAAATATAAATATGCATGATAACCTAACGAAACAACGTGTTTAATTTCGTCAAGTTTTGAAGTATGACTCATTACGGTTTCAAAACTAAATGATTTGTTTTGTATTAAAAGCATATGACGAATAAAGGATGCAATAAAAGCCCCTTCATAACTGTGCGTTTCTTTTGAAGCGTCAACTATGAAATTGTCTTTTACAAAAACATCTATTTGATGTCCTGCTTCATTAGCTTTATGAAATAAAGATTGAGAAGATGCTAATATCTTAAAAGCGTCCAGGTCTTGTTGGGATACATCCAAGCCTAATTCACTTAGATCGATCAAACCTGAATCTGCTAATTTTTTTTCTAAAATATCAGCATTAATAAAAAATCCTGTATTATAATTTTTAGAGAACTCGTGAAAAAGGGTACTTTTTCCAGATCCATTGGGGCCTGCAAAAATGCGTATCTTTTTTTTACTTGGCATGTAATACTAAACCTTTCTCAATTTTAAAAGATGTTTCAACTAAAGGTTCAATTTGACTTTTAACACGGGTATTACCATTTGAATCCTCTTCATAGATGATTCCGTCTTTAATATAAGAAACAGACAAGCCCAATGCTTTTGAACCACTAAATGCTCTTTTTGCTGAAATTCGTCCTGCTTTAACCAAAGCTTTGGTTTGCAACACATCTTTCCTAAAAACTATTTTCGACATAAAAATACAGTTTAAAATAACTACTTTTCACAATACAAATATAATGAATTATTAGCAATATGTAATAAAATTTATTTCCGAATTGGGGCAATGAGGCAATGAGCCAATGAGGCAATGAGGCAATGGGGCGATGTGGCAATGAGGCAATGTTGTGGTATAAACTTTAACTCGCAACTCCTATCTTCTATCTCCCAACTCCTATATCCTATCTCCCAACTCCTATATCCCATCACCCATCACCTTTCACCCATTACCCATAAACGCATCAACATCAAAAGGAATAGGAATAAGCGTATAAAAAACAATTTGTAAATCAATTAAAAAGGTACGATTAGAAGCGTACCATTTGTTAATACGTACCTTATCGGGCCAAATAACCTCATCGTTGTAGTGTTGGGGATGGGGTTGTTGCGCTAAAAGTTGTTCTTCGTTGCGGTATTTTAAGGAGGCTAAGCCGGTGATCCCCGGTTTTAAAGTAAGAATGATGCGATCGTCTCCTTGAAGTAAATCAGCATAGCCTGGCACATCGGGGCGAGGGCCTACTAAGGTCATTTCACCTTTCAACACATTGAGCAATTGCGGCAATTCATCCAACTTAGAACTGCGCAAAAAAGCACCCCAAGCATTGGGCACAGTAGCACCTTCAGGTATCGTTCGGAGTTTATATATTGTAAAGGGTACTCCGTTTTTTCCGATTCGGGTTTGTTTGAATAGCATTTGGATGGATTAGATAACAAATGTAATCAAAATTTGATTATGCCTTAATTGCTGTTTTTTAGTTGCATATTTCTACACCCCCTAATCCCGATAGCTATCGGGACCTCAAGGGGACAATACTACTAAATGCTCTTTATTTATTCTGTTTTCAGTGGAATTATGATACACCCCTAAAGTCCCCTCGAGGGGACAATCTAAAAAAGACAATTGATTATTAAAAATTTTAAAGACAATGATTTGAAATTATCTATAAACTACTACCTAATAAATGGATGTACTAGGAATTGTCCCCTTGAGGGGACTTTAGGGGTGTTAGCGATTGTTTGTCTTATTAATTAACTCTTGTACAACTTGTTCTAACGTTATACCAACTGAAAACATATTTTGTTTTACATCTAAATCTGAAAATCGTAAAAAAATAACACCTTCTTTTTCTAATTCACCTTGGCGCTTGCTATCATATTCATATTTATATAAATGACTATCTCCATCAATTTCTATTGCTAACATCAATTCATGACAATAAAAATCTACAATGTATTCTAACATGGGGACCTGCCTATGAAATTGAACACCTAGCGCATTATTTTTAATGTTTTCCAAAGTATGACTTCGCTAAGTGTACTATTTTTTCTTAGTTCTCTAGCGTATTCTTTTAGTATGGGATTATAGGGAATGATTTTGTTTTTCATTTTCAAAAAGTAGTTACACAAATATATTATTTTTTAAGAAACTCCCCTACACCCCTAAAGTCCCCTCGAGGGGACAATTCTGCTATTGAATTTTATGTTTATACGTTTTCTAGTTGGACTAATTTACACCCCTGTATTCCGAAGGGTCGGAACAATCGAGGGGACAATCCTACTATAGAAGTTTTGTTTTTATAGGTTTTCAGTTAAACGTTTTTACACCCCTAAAGTCCCCTCAAGGGGACAATCCTGCTATTGAATTTTATGTTTATACGTTTTCTAGTTGAAGTTCTTTACACCCCTAATCCCGATAGCTATCGGGACCTCAAGGGGACAATTCTTTCTAAGCAATTTTAATGGAATTACAATTTCAAAAATTTCTCCAATTATTACAATCCGTGTTCCAAAACCCGTATCCATCTCTCTTCGCTTTAGCGAATCCTTCAACGCAATCAAAAAATCCGAAACCATCCGCGCT
>CAZCIV010000299.1:0-3772 GCA_964498595.1 uncultured Flavobacterium sp. | reverse complement strand
GCATCTTCTGTTCCTGGAACCATTGGAATATTGTAATGTTTCACAGCTTCTTTTGCTGCTAACTTACTTCCCATCATTTCAATCGCTTTTGATTTTGGTCCGATGAAAATGATGTTATTTTTTTCACAAGCTTCTGCAAAAGTTGAATTTTCACTCAAGAATCCGTAACCTGGATGCACGGCATCAACTCCTAATTCTTTACAAACTTCAATGATTTTATCACCACGTAAATACGATTGACTTGACGCTGCTTCTCCAATTAAAACAGCTTCATCAGCATATTTAACGTGTAATGCATTTCTATCGGCAGACGAATAAACCGCAACCGTTTTGATTCCCATTTTTTTCGCAGTTTTCATTACTCTAATAGCAATTTCACCACGATTGGCAACTAATATTTTCTTAATTTCTTTCATCTTATTCGAATTCAATTAACAATTGTCCTTTGTCTACTGCGTTTCCTTTTTCAACCGCGATTGATTTGATAACTCCATCTCTTGGTGAAAGAAAACAGTTTTCCATTTTCATGGCTTCTAAAATCAATAAAGGATCGTTTTCTTTTACTTCTTGTCCAACCGAAACGTTGATTTCTAAAATCAAACCTGGCATTGGTGCTTTGATAGCATTTACCACTTTTGTTCTACCACGTTCGATTCCCATACTTTTGATTAATTCATCTAAAGCACCAGAAATAGCCACTTCATAAGTGTTATTGTTAATTTTTACGGTATATTTTTTAGAAATAAAATCAGCCGATACAATTTCAGCCTTGTAGTGTTTGTTATCTTTTAGTACGTGAAACTTGGCTTCTTCAACCTTTACGGCATCTAAATTTTGAAGACTATTTTCAGTAAATTCAAACGAAGCAGAATTGTTTACTAAAAGCTTATAAATGTTATCCATATGAGATTTTTTTTAGTGGACGTAAACTTACGAAAAAAAAACGTTTTCGTAAACACTAAATCTTATAAAAATTGTAAAAATGCTATAGGTTTCACAATGATAACAAACCTAAATGTCTTAAAGTTAATACCGGTTTTGAATACCAAAACAATTCAAAATCATCAAATTGTTGTTCAAAATTTGATTTCAATTGCGAAAAAGTTATTTTATTTTCAGTGTAAACAGAAATTTGTTCTAAAGTTTCTATCAACCATTTTCCCTCTTCGGCATTTACAGAAATATCGTAGGATTGCGTTTTGTTATGAAACGTTAATTTCATCATTTCCCAAGAATTTCCTTTTTTTGATTTGGTAAAGATTTCGGCTTGAGGTTTTCCTCCTAGCCAAACGATTTTTGCATTGGGTTTAGTGGTAAAATTTTGTTCTTTTTCCAAACAATTACAAATAAAATCAGAAGGAATTTTTGTTTTTGGAATTTTAAAATCGAACCAATCTTGTAAATCGTAATCAAAACAGATTCCATGCATATAATTGAATAACGATTTTTTCAATCCGAAACTGAATTTATCGTGATTGATTCCAGTTTTATCCTTGAAATTGATGTCGTTATTAGCAAACGTAATTTTATTTTGCTCAGGAATTACACCGAATTCCTCTGGAAACATTCCAACAGGTGAATGCGCTGTCATAGCAAATTGATGCCAAAAACCGCTTTGCAAAACACCTAATTCGAACAATTGACGCACCATTTCCAAACTATCTACCGTTTCTTGAATGGTTTGTGTTGGATAACCGTACATCAAATACGCATGCACCATGATTCCTGATTCGGTAAAATTTCGGGTTACTTGTGCTACTTGTTCGACCGTTACTCCTTTTTTGATTAGCTCTAAAAGTCGGTCTGAAGCCACTTCCAATCCACCTGAAACCGCAATACAACCCGATTCTTTCAATAACAAACATAAATCAGCTGTAAAACTTTTTTCAAAACGAATGTTTGTCCACCAAGTGACAACTAAATTTCGTTTGATAATTTCCAATGCCACTTCACGCATTAATGCTGGCGGTGCCGCTTCGTCTACAAAATGGAAACCATTTTCGCCTGTTTGAGCTATTAATTCTTCCATTCGGTCTACCAAAATTTTGGCAGCGATGGGTTCGTACAATTTAATATAATCGAGAGAAATATCGCAAAACGTACATTTTCCCCAATAACAACCGTGTGCCATGGTAAGTTTATTCCATCTACCATCACTCCACAAACTATGCATAGGATTGGCTACTTCAATAACCGAAATATATTGATCGAGTAACAAATCGGAATAATCTGGAGTGCCTACTTCACTTTGTTTGTAATCCTGTCGAGTGGAATTGTTCTTATATACCACTTGATTGTTTTCTAGAAGAAATGTTCTTTTTAAAGGCATCTCGACTTCACTCGATGTGACAAAATCGTATAATAATTCAACTGGTAATTCTCCATCATCTAAAGTAATAAAATCGAAGAACTCAAAAACGCGTTGGTCTTTTAATTCACGAAGTTCGGTATTAGGAAAACCGCCACCCATTGCTGTTTTGATATTAGGAAAATTGGCTTTTATGAATTGAGCACAACGAAATGCACTGTATAAATTCCCTGGAAATGGAACAGAAAAACAAACCAATTTAGGCTGAACTTCTTCAATTCGTTCTTTCAGAATTTTGATGGTGATTTTGTCGATAAACGTTACCTCTTGTTGTAAATGTTCGTACAATTCATCAAACGAATTAGCACTTCTACCCAAACGCTCAGCATAGCGACTAAATCCGAAATTTTCATCGACACATTCTACAATAAAATCAGATAAATCTTCAAGATATAAAGTGGCTAAATGTTTCGCTTTATCTTGCATTCCCATGGAACCAAAAGCAAATTCCATGTCATCTAATTGATCAAAACGAGACGCTTCAGGTAAAAAATTCCCTGAACAAATTTGTCGTGCTAATGATGGATTTTTCCCTTGAAGAAAAGCAATTACAACATCGATTGTTTTGATGTAATCGTATTTTAGCGAATAAATTCTTTGGGAGTTAGAAGTTAGAAGTTGGGAGTTGGGAAAATCTGCATCTCGACTTCGCTCGATGTGACAAAAAATCTCGGTTAGACCTTTTTTGGAGAACATATCTAAAATCACTTCAATACCTAAATCCATTTGGTAAGCCGAAATGTTTTTGGTATTTAGAAAACCTTTCAAATAAGCCGTTGCTGGATACGGTGTATTCAGTTGGGTAAAAGGCGGTGTGATTAAAAGAATGTTTTTCAAGGATGATTTTTTTGCAAAAGTAAGGCTTTTTATCAAATCCTAACTCCTTGTTAAATACGAATAGAAAATGTAGAAATTTACTATTTTAGCAAAAAAAAATACCAAAATGCCTAACGACTGTATAACCTATCAAAATTCGGGATATTTTTCAAAATTAATCATAGATTATTTAGACCAAAAGGCTGAATTAAAGTCGTTGTACAATCGGTTTCCAACAGTAGCAAATTTCCAATTACAGATTGAGGAAAAAAATAAAAATTTTCCAATTGAAAACCGTGAAATTTTAGCAAAAGCATTAGTAAATCAATACCAAAATTTTGAGGTTTCTGAAACTACTTCAAATAATATTGAACTTTTAAAAAGCTCTAACACTTTTACGATTACAACGGGTCACCAATTGAATTTATTCACGGGACCATTGTATTTTTTATATAAAATTGTTTCGGTTATTAATTTAACAAAAGAATTAAAAACAGTTTATCCAGAGAATAATTTTGTACCAATTTACTGGATGGCGACTGAAGATCATGATTTTGATGAAATCAATTTTTTCAATTTCAAAGGCAA
>CAZCIV010000298.1:0-3816 GCA_964498595.1 uncultured Flavobacterium sp. | reverse complement strand
CTGCTCAGGTAGTAGTTATCGAATAATATATAATATTTTTTGATTACCTAGAAAGAGTAATGTCCCGAAGTAATTCGGGACTTTTTTTTGCTCATTTACCAAATAATTGTAAACAAAAAAGGACTACATTGCTGTAGCCCCCTTTCACTTAACAAACCTTTATTTTACTTGAATAAATACTTCATCCCAAATAACACATTTCCTTTTGGCATTGGAATCATTCCCGATTCAATATATTCTGCATTAAAAATATTGTTTGCAAACATAGATAGTTCAAACGCTTTAATTCTATAACTTACATTTACATCATATACATTGTAGCTCATTCCTGCCGTACGCTCTACATAACGATAAGCAAAAGTGGTATTAAATCCTTTAAAAATGTTAAACTGTAAACTACTTGTAAACTGATGCTTCATCGAGTTAATAGAATACTGTGAAAAATTAGCCTCACTTGTCTTCACATCGTTATCTAAATAAGAATAACCCAACTGAATTTTTTGTGGTAATTTATTTATCGTGAATAAGTAATCTACTTGCGTTTCATATCCTTTTGTGTTTACACTTTGAATATTTTGTGCTTGCCAAGCATCGGTTGTATTTTCACGAACATAATCAATTAGATTATCAGCATCGCGATTAAAAGCAGCCACCGACAGATTGAACCTATTGCTTATATATTTAAAACCAACTTCTTGTGAAAAAGCCTCTTCAGTATTCAAATCAGGATTACTTATTGTTGTGGGTGAAGTGTAATACAAATTTGTATAAGTAGGAACTCTGTAAGAAGTTCCAATATTTCCATAAGCTCTAAATTTATCCGAAATTTTAACTCCTACATCTAAACCTGGGAAAAATTGATTATCAAAATCTGAAAAATAGGAAGCGGAAATTCCTGGAGTAACATCTAAAATGTTGTTGAAAAATTGAAAACGGTGTTCTAAAAATAAAGTAGCAATTTCTCTTTGATTATCACCTAAACGATTACTTGAGATATAATATTTTGAAAACTCAACTCCAAAACCGGTAATTCCAACATTTGATTGATACGAACCGTTTAATTCAGCAGCAACTTTATTAGTAATGTGCATATTTCTATATGCAGAAGGGTTACTTCTGATATATAAATATAAATCCTGATTTCTTCGCCAATAAACCCTTGGTTTAAAAGTCCAGTTACCATTTTTAATTATGGTTGAAAAACCGATTAAACTAGCTTGCGTTTCTTCATATTGTTCTGTTGCAGAAGGTATTCCATAGAAACCATTTGCACCAAATTTTCTTTCTGAATAGCTTGTCAGCAATTCTATTGGTAATTTATTTTTATTAAATTGACTTTTCAACACATAATTGGTGTTGTCGAAATCAGAATTGTGACGATATCCTTCTGAAAAGTTTTTGGAAAAATGAACAATATGACTGCTCTCTTTCAACGAAACAGTTCCTGTAACTTCTGCAATAAATTGATCAAAAGAACCACCTTGTACTTTAGCAACTAAAGAATTATCTTCAACATCTTTCGTTACAATATTAATTGCTCCAGTGAAAGCATTTTGTCCAAAAATACGAGCTGCAGGACCTTTAATCACTTCAATTCTTTTGATGACTTCAATTGGTAATGCTAAATTCATAGTGTGATGTCCCGTTTGAGCATCATCTACTTTTATACCATTTATTAACAACAACGTTTGATCAAAACTTCCTCCTCTTATATACAAATCAGATTGCATTCCGTTTACTCCTTGTCGACGCACATCGATTCCTGCAATTTGTTGTAAAGCATCGGCAACATTAGTTACACCTAACTTCTTAATATCTTCAGCGGTAACAATTTGAATAGTTCTTGAATTTTCTTTAAAAGGTAAATCGATTCGAGAAGAAGAAATGACTACTTCTTTAAGCGTGTCTGTTTTTTGATCATTTTCCTGAGCATACATTAGTAATGTAGACATTAGTAACGAAGCTAAATAAAATACTTTTTTCATTTATATGATATTGGGTTATTTAAAAACGGTGCAAAAGTCGTAACTTTCCGGACGATTAATATAGTCCAGTTTTAAAATGAAAGATAGTCCGGTTAATTCCTTGTTAAAAGAACTTATTTACTTCGATAAAACAAGTACTACATCGGTGTACATACAAATTGCACAACAAATCATCAATGCCATCCAAAGAAGTTATTTAAAAGAAGGAACGGCATTACCGGGCACAAGAATTTTTAGTCAATTATTGCGTGTTCATAGGAATACAGCTGTTGCTGTCTATGAAGAATTGGCGGCTCAAGGTTGGGTAGAAATCATTCCTAATAAAGGTACTTTTGTTTTATTTCCAAAACAAAAAACGGCTAAAATAAAAGCGATAACAAATCAAGTTGAAGATGCATATCGTTATCCAAAAACAACAGGATTTCCATTTCAAACTTCTTTTCATTTAGTTGCAACTGATACTTATTCAGACGCAAAATACATTTTAAACGATGGTCAACCCGACTTAAGATTACATCCTATTCATGAATTTTCTAAATGGTATAGTGCCTCCATGAAACGAAAATCTTTGATTACGAAATGGAATTCAAGTTCAAAAACAAAATACGCTACATTCGAAAATCAACTGTGTAACTTCCTAAATGCCACAAGAGGATTTCATATTACACCAAACAATTTGGTGAGTACTCGTAGTACTGAAATGAGTTTGTATGTGATTTCCCGACTTTTGATTCGAAGAAAAGATGTGGTTTTAGTTGGAAATCTTAGTAATTACAACGCTAATATGATTTTTCAAGAAGTGGGAGCCGATATTAAAACCATTCCAACGGACGCCAATGGATTAGATATCAATTACATTGAAAAACATTTTACAAAAGGCAAAATTCGATGTGTTTATGTGTGTGCCAATCGCGATTATCCTACAACAAATACTTTGTCTGCCGAGCGAAGATTGCAGCTTTTACAACTTGCCAAGAGATACCAATTTGCCATTATTGAAGATGATTTTGACTATGATTTTCAGCTGGAAGGTTCCGCAATGGTTCCAATGGCAAGTTCCGACGCTAACGGAATGGTAATTTATCTTGGAAAGCTTGGTCAATCCTTATTTCCGAGTTTTCAAACCGGATTTGTAGTAGCTCCTGAAAATATAATTTCGGAAGCAAAAAACTATCTTCAAATTCTAGACAAACAAGGCGATTTAATTCAAGAACAATTGCTCTCTGAATTAATTTACGAAGGTGAAATCCATCGATTACTCAAGAAGAATACAGTTATTTACAAAAGAAGACGGGATTACACTTTTGATTGTTTTAAACGATTCTTTAATGATTCTATACAAATTAAAAAACCATCAGGTGGTTTGGCTATTTGGATTAAATTTGCTCCATCTATTTCATTAGTTCAACTTGCCGAACAAGTTTCGAAATTAGATGTTTTTCTACCTAAAACCTTACTTTATCAGGATAAAAATACATGTGCTATTCGTTTTGGATTTGGACATTTGAATGAAGAAGAAATTGAAATTGTAGTAAGGAGATTAAAGCAAGCTTATGATAATATAAAATAAAAAAGTCCTGCTAATTGCAGGACTTTTTACTATACATTTTATTGTCTTAGTCAGCTAAAACAATAATTTTGTTTTCATTCATTTCGATGGTACCTGAATTAATAGGCAGCCAGTACGTTTGCTCATTTACTTTATTGAATTTAGAAGCAAATTCTTTTTCAATTTTAATATTTTGAGCATTGATTTTCACGTTTCCTTTTGCTAACAATGAAACAATTGGTGCGTGATTATTTAGCATTTGAAACTCACCGTTAACTCCAG
>CAZCIV010000297.1:0-3820 GCA_964498595.1 uncultured Flavobacterium sp. | reverse complement strand
TTTTCATAAATTCCACTATTCGTTTCATTGAAAAATTTTCAACTAAATTACACAAAAAATCATGCCATAGGTGTGCAAATTACTATAATTTTTTGTTAAACCCACAAAATTTGGTCTTCAAAAAAAAGGATTCGGTTTAAATTATTTAATTTAGCAAAAAATGTACGAAAAATGGCTAGACCACTTATATTAGTTACTAACGATGACAGTATTGTAGCACCCGGAATTCGCGCTTTAATTCAAGTGATGAAAGAGTTAGGCGAAGTTGTAGTTGTAGCTCCCGATAGTCCACAAAGCGCAATGGGGCATGCCATAACTATTAATAACACGTTGAAACTTGAGAAAGTACATTTAGACAAAGACTTAGAACAGGAATATAGTTGTAGCGGAACTCCCGTAGATTGCGTAAAAATTGCCGTGAATGAAATTCTAAAAAGAAAACCCGATTTATGCGTTTCAGGAATTAATCATGGTTCCAATTCTTCTATTAACGTGATTTATTCGGGAACGATGAGTGCTGCTGTTGAGGCTGGAATCGAAGGAATTCCCGCTATCGGATTTTCGTTATTAGATTACAGTTGGGATGCCGATTTTGAACCCATCAAAAGTCATATAAAACAAATTGCTTCTGAAGTTTTGAAAAACGGTTTGCCCGAAGGTGTTATTTTAAACGTTAATTTCCCAAAATTAAGCAAAGAAGAAATCAAAGGAGTAAAAATTTGCCGTCAAGCGAAAGCTATGTGGCAAGAAGAATTTGATAAAAGAACAAATCCGCAAGGAAAAGAATATTATTGGTTAACCGGAAAATTTGTCAATTTAGACAAAGGAACTGATACGGATGAATGGGCTTTAGAAAATGGTTATATTTCGATTGTTCCAGTGCAATTTGATTTAACTGCACATCATGCAATACAACAATTGAATTCTTGGGAATTATAAAGAAAAAATAAATGAAATATTACATCATAGCAGGAGAAGCTTCGGGCGATTTACATGGTTCAAATCTAATGAAAGCGTTGTATGAAAAAGACCCATCAGCCGAAATCCGTTTTTGGGGTGGCGATTTGATGCAAAATATGGGCGGAACTTTAGTAAAACACTATCGCGAATTGGCTTTTATGGGATTTATTGAAGTTGTAATGAATCTAAAAACGATTTTGAACAATATCAAAATTTGTAAAAAAGACATTGAAGCTTTTCAACCTGATGCTATAATTTTCATTGACTACCCTGGATTTAATATGCGCATCGCGACCTGGGCAAAAGAGCGTAACATTCCAACACATTATTACATTTCACCTCAAATTTGGGCTTGGAAAGAAAATCGCATTAAAGCTATTAAACGAGATGTGGATTTTATGTACGTTATTCTTCCGTTTGAAAAAGATTTTTATGAGAAAAAACATGGCTTCCCTGTTCATTTTGTGGGACATCCATTAATTGATGCTATTGCAAGTAGAACGGAAGTTTCTGATGAAGTTTTTAGAAAAGAAAATCATTTATCAGACAAACCAATCATAGCATTATTACCAGGAAGTAGAAAGCAAGAAATTTCCAAGATGCTTTCAATTATGCTTTCAGTTGTGAACGATTTTCCTGATTATCAATTTGTAATTGCTGGCGCTCCAAGTCAGGAATATGAATTTTACAAAACCTTTTTAACGAATGAAAATGTAAAATTTATTTCGAACAAAACTTATGATTTATTAAGTCATTCGAATGCAGCATTGGTTACTTCAGGAACTGCAACTTTAGAAACGGCGTTGTTTAATGTTCCTGAAGTGGTTTGTTATAAGGGAAGTTGGGTTTCGTACCAAATTGCTAAACGCATTATCACTTTAAAATACATTTCATTGGTAAATTTAATCATGGATAAAGAAGTGGTTAAGGAGTTAATCCAAGAGGAATTGAACACGAAGAATTTAAAATTAGAATTGAATAAACTTTTGAATTCAGAAAGTCGTACTATTTTACTAAATAATTATACCGATTTAAAACAAAAATTAGGTGGAGAAGGCGCAAGCAAAAAAACAGCTGAGTTGATTGTAAATTCATTCAAAAAATAAAGAGAATTCATATCGATTAAATATAAAATTAACAAATTTTTTATATTTTTGGGATTAAGAAGTCCCCACTACTAAAAACTAAATACTACTTCAAAAACAACTGTGATTGAAAGTATTTAAGTTTCCTTTACTCACCATTACCATAAGTTTTGCGATAGGAATTATTGCAGCATTTCACTTGCAGTGGAGTTTTCGAATGCTTGTAATTTCACTATTTTCTTGTTTGGGAATTTTTAGTTTTCTCTTTTGGAAAAGTAAAAAAGCTTTGCTTCAAAATTCTCTTTTCGGAATTACCACTTACCTACTCGCTTTTACTTTAGGGATGATGAGTTTTTATATTCATTCCGATTTGAATTCGAAACATCATTACACTAAAAAGTCATTTGAAGAATCCAATTCTATTAGAGCCATCGTTACCACAACTTTAAAACCGAATGAGAAATACCATAAATATTTCATTTCACTTTCGCATTTTAATGATTCGGTAGCTTCGGGAAAACTCTTGCTTTATGTTCCAAAATCAAATATTGAAACCTTACATTCTGGAGATGAAATTTGGTTGAACAGTACGATTTATCCTATTCCAAAAGCTTTCAATCCGTACCAATTTGATTATTCGAAATATTTAGAAAAACAAAACGTCTTCCATCAAATTTATACTCAAGAAAATCAAATTAAAATCGTTCAAAGACATAAAACCATTGATTACTACTTTGAAAATTTAAGAAACAATCTCAGCCAAAGTTTCGAAATTCACCATTTTGATTTCAAAACCAAAGCTATAATTGATGCCTTAATTTTAGGCCAGCGATTAGAATTAGACAAAGAAACGATTGCTGATTATTCCAATGCGGGTGTGATTCATATTTTAGCGATTTCGGGATTGCATATTTCTATTATTTACTTCTTTATTGTATTCTTGTTGAAACCTCTGAAAAAAGTAAAGTTTGGAGCGGAAATTCAATTGTTAATTGTCTTAGCAATTTTATGGTTATTTGCTTTGCTTACAGGTTTGCCAGCATCAGTAACAAGAGCGGTGACTTTGTTTAGTTTTATTAGTATCGGAAATTATTTCAATCAGCCGAAAGCGATTTATAATGCGTTAGCTATTTCTGCTTTTTTGATTTTATTGATAAAACCGAATGCGATTTTTGATATTGGATTTCAATTGAGTTATGCAGCCGTTTTATCGATTGTTTTGTTTCAACCTTTTTACAAGAAATTCTATTTTTCCGAAAATAAAATAGCAGTTTACTTTACCGATACGATTTTAGTTTCATTAGCAGCGCAAATTGGTGTTCTACCTTTGAGTTTGTATTATTTCAATCAATTGCCTTTGTTATTTTTATTAGCGAATTTAGTTATTATTCCACTTTCAAGTTTGGTTTTGATTGTTGGAATTGTGATTTTATCACTTAATTATATTCTTCCTTCTGTTGCGGTTTTTCTTGGGGAAATTTTAGAGTTCAGCATTCAATTTATGAACGATTATATTCATTGGATTGCCCAATTTAAAAGTGGTATTATCACGAATATTTCGTTTTCTGGTTGGTTGACTTTTTCAATGTATTTAGTCATTGTTGTTTTTATTTATTGGATGTATCATACAAAAACTAAAAATATAAAATACATTTTTGGAACAATATTACTCTTTCAATTGAGCTACATTAGTGTAAAATGGAACGAAAATCAAGGAAGAGAATTGGTGGTTTTTAATGAAAAATCGACTTTAATAGGAATCAAAAATCAAAATA
>CAZCIV010000296.1:0-3826 GCA_964498595.1 uncultured Flavobacterium sp. | reverse complement strand
CCCAATTTCAGTTAAAACAGATTCATCTAAGATGTTTCTACCATCAAAAATAAAAGCTGGTTTCAGCATAGAATCGTAAATTCGTTGCCAATCATAATGCTTAAATTCATCCCACTCGGTTAAAACTGCGATAGCGTGAGCATTTTCACAAGCCGCATAAGCATCCGTAAACACACTAATACGCGATTCGTTTTCCGCTTCTAAACGGGTATTTAAATAATTCAAATCGGAAAGAATTTGATTTTGCTCCACTTTAGGATCATAAACTGCAATTTGTGCTTGCTCACTCAACAAATCATCCGCAACGTAAATAGCTGCAGACTCACGAGTATCATTCGTATCTTTTTTAAAGGCCCAACCCAAAAAAGCAATTTTTTTATCGGAAACCGTGTTGTATAGGGTGCTAACAATATTTTTGGCAAATCTTCTTTTTTGATGATCGTTCATTATAATCACCTGCTCCCAATAATCGGCCACTTCATGCAGGCCATATGATTTAGCAATGTAAACCAAATTCAATATATCTTTCTGAAAACAAGATCCTCCAAAACCTACAGAAGCCTTTAAAAATTTGCCTCCAATGCGACTATCCAAACCAATCGCCTTGGCCACTTCGCTAACATCCGCTCCTGTTTTTTCACACAACTCGCTTATGGCATTAATAGAAGAAACACGCTGTGCCAAAAAAGCATTAGCCGTTAATTTAGACAATTCAGAAGACCAAACATTTGTTGTTAAAATATTTTCTTTGGGAACCCAATTCGCATAAATATCCACCAATGCCTGAATGGCGTTTTGCCCTTCTGGAGTAGTATCCCCACCAATCAAAACACGATCCGGAGCAAACAAGTCTTCAACAGCTGTACCTTCAGCCAAAAATTCAGGATTAGACAAAATCTGAAATTGAACACCATTCCCTGTATTATCCAAGATATCACGTATAGCACTAGCTGTACGAACAGGCAAAGTAGACTTCTCAACAACAATTTTGTCACTCTTAGCCACACGCGCAATTTGACGAGCACACAACTCAATATATTTTAAATCGGCTGCCATTCCTTTCCCCACACCATAAGTCTTAGTAGGCGTATTCACCGAAATAAAAATCATTTCAGCCTCATCAATGGCTTTATCTACCTCTGTAGAAAAAAATAAATTACGCCCTCTTGCCTCTTCAACTACAGCATCTAATCCTGGTTCGTAAACGGGTAATTTAGACAAATCGGCATCATTCCAAGCTCTAATTCTCGCCTCATTTAAATCCACAACGGTAACTTTAATATCCGGACATTTTTGTGCAATTACAGCCATAGTAGGCCCTCCCACATATCCGGCCCCGATACAACAAATACTTTTAATCATTTTATCTATTATTTATTTTCAAATAGTCAATTATTCCATAGTGATTTTTCATAAAAGCTTATGTTTACCTTACAAAAACAAAACTAATTTATAAAAAATCCTTCATCAGATCACCTATATTAAACCTTTAAAACTAAGCTAAAAAACTATACACTCTTTTTGAATATTTTTTTCAGTCTAGCCCATCTTGTTTTTGGCATTATCTCATCATGGTAGGCTTCTCCATATTCATATCCATACCCGTAACCATATCCATATCTATAAATACCAATTTGTTTAAAATCGTTTAGTACCACACTAATATTGTGCAATTCTCCTCTCTTGTGCTTCTCTTTAACTACATTAAGCATTCGCTTTTCTGTAACTCCTTGTCTTGCAACATAAAGAGTAGCATCACAAAACTGGGCTAATTCTAAAGCATCAGAGACTAATCCAACAGGTGACGTATCTAAAACTATATAATCATATCGCTTTTTTAGTTCATTAATTAGTTCTTCCATTGCATCGCTCATTAGTAATTCGGAAGGATTAGGAGGAATTGGTCCAGATGAAATGACATCTAAATTAGGTATTTCTGTATTTTGCACCACTTCATCCAAGTTTTTTTGACCAATTAAATAATTCACTACTCCAACTAAATTATCAATTTTGAAATCTCCGAATATTCTTGGTTTTCTTAAATCCAGTCCTACAATGACCGTCTTTTTTTCACTCAAAGCAAAAACTGTTGCCAAATTAATTGAACAAAATGTTTTTCCTTCTCCGCTTATCGATGAAGTTACCATCAAAGTTTTGGCTCCTTGCTTTTGTTGCTTTTTGTAAATAAATTGTAATGAAGAACGTATGGCTCTAAAAGATTCTGCTAAAGCCGATTTTGGTTTTTCAAAAACAGCCAAATTACTTTCCATTTCTTTATTACCTATAACTCCTATTACTGGAATTGTGGTAAGTTTTTGGATATCTTCAATTGTATTAATTTTATTATCTAATAAAACTAATACAAAAACTACCGTTAAGGGTATTAAAAAGCCTAAAAAACCAGCTAAAATATAATTGATACTTGTTTTAGGACCTCGCATCCCTCCCCCGACATCTTTTGCAGGATCTAAAAATTTTATGTCTGAAATATTAGCAGCTTTAACGATTTCAGCTTCGCTTCGTTTCTCTAGAAAAGTACTATAAATTTTATCTTTTAAATTATATTTTCTAGTAATTTTAATATGCTCTTGTTTGTTTTCGGGAAGCAAACTTGCTTCTACTTCTGCTTTTGCAATATTTTTATTAATCAATGATAAATCTAATTGCAAAGAACTTTTTGCACTCGCAATATTCTCTAACAACACTTTTTTTATCGATTCCATCTCCATTTCAAAATCAGCAAACAACCTTTTATTTTTTACTGAATAGGACATGTTGGCTCGCTCTGCAGAAAGTTGAATTAATTTTGCAACATTTCCAACCACGTTAGGATCATCAATTCCTGCTACTGAAGGCGCAGGTAGTTTGCTATAATCTGTAGTTTTTTCGAGATAATTTTTAAGCAAATTATAGTAAGCTATTTTTCTATTTATTCCATCTTGCTCTAGATCATAACTTGAAAGCTTGGAACTTAACAAACTACCACCTTCTCCCTCTAACTCGAAAATATTCTTACCTCTCCTAAACTCTTTCAACTCATTTTCAGCTTCTTTGATTTGCTTTTCCATTTCTTGAAGCGTACTATCGATGAAACTTATCGTATTGTTAGCAAATTGATTTTTACTGTCTAATTGTATTTTTCGAAGAACCTCTACGGTAGTATTCAAGTATTCGACCAAACGATATTTGTTTGTACCTTCTAATTGCAAACGAATAACCGATAATGCTTTAGCATCAGTACTTACATCAATACCCCTGTATGAAGCCACTGTTGAATTAAAATCGTCAAATCTCAAAAAATATTCTTGATTTGTATAATCCATTGCTTCAGGTTTTATCATCAATTTGAAGTACAAAAACGGCAAATCAACTAATTCGTTAATTTTATATACTTTCTTGAAACTACCCGAAATATTAACAGGTCTAACACTAAGATCACTATAATGCACTACGGAAGCAGAAGTAGCTTCTCCAAAATCCACACTAAGTTCATATTGTGTAGGTGAGAGAAACTTAACTTTAACTAGTTGACCAAAAAGTTGTCCTTTGGCTTTATCAATCTCAATATAAAATGGAACTTCGCCATAGACATCGTTATAGAAATATTCCCCTTGTTTTAGATATTTAATGTAATATTGAAGTTTATCTACAACTAACTCATTATGAGAACGTGATCGTAGTGTAGTGATAATGGTTTGTACTTTATCTGAAGTACCTCCCCAATTAAAAACTAAGCTAGTATTTGATGTAAAAAAAGGATTATTTTCATCTTCAATAACGATCAAAGATTCCATTCCATATCTACTTTCTTTTCGAATATTTACAT
>CAZCIV010000295.1:0-3826 GCA_964498595.1 uncultured Flavobacterium sp. | reverse complement strand
GTTATACTTTTGTATAAAAAATAATAAATATGAAAAACTGGAATCCAATTACAACTGAGCAACAAGTAAAAGATATTGTTGAAAAATCTAACGAGAAACCACAAATTATCTTTAAAGATAGTGTGACTTGTGGTATTAGTGCTTATGCAAAAGAACGCTTGGTTAGCGGTAATGATTTATTGGTTTCAAAAGCAGATTTTAATTATTTGGATTTACTCTCATATAGAAGTGTTTCTAATTTTATTGCGGATGAATTGAATGTTATACATCAATCGCCACAGATAATTGTGTTGAAAGATGGGGTAGTCGTGTATCGTGTTTCGCATCATAGTATCCAGGTAGAGGAAATTATAAAGTATTTATAAGAAATTTAAATTTAGAAAAACCCCCGATAACTTCTTTAAACAATTTTGGTTGTTACGAATATATCATTTTTATTTTTAATTATTTTTAGTTAATTAATTAAAAAAAATGTTTTTTTTAGGTTGTTTAATATGTTTGTAATCAAAAAAAGCGTTAAATTTGCGTAAATCCCAATCCTTAAATTAATCTTCTGTTTTGAAAAATCAATATTCATGAAATCTTTTAGGTATGATTAAAAAAGAAAAAGAAGTGGATGAACTACTCAAGAGGATAAGAGAAATTTCAGATTATAAATATGCGTTAGATGAGTCGTCAATCATTGCAATTACAGACCAAAAGGGAATAATTAACCATGTTAACGATAATTTTTGTAGAATTTCAAAATATTCAAGAGAAGAACTTTTAGGGCAAGACCATCGCATTATCAATTCAGGTTATCATCCTAAATCTTATATTAAAAACCTTTGGTCTACAATTGCCCATGGTGAGATTTGGAAAGGTGAACTAAAAAATAAAGCGAAGGATGGTTCGGCATATTGGGTAGATACTACTATTGTACCTTTTTTAAACGAATATGGAAAACCCTATCAATATGTTGCTATTCGTTCTGATATAACAGAGCGTAAAAGAGGAGAAGAGGAGTTACTAAAGAAGATTAAAGAAATATCCGATTATAAATATGCTTTGGATGAGTCCTCCATAGTGGCTATTACAAATCAAAAAGGTACTATAACGCATGTTAACGATAATTTTTGTAAAATATCTAAATACAGCCGTGAGGAATTATTAGGACAAGATCATAGAATTATAAATTCCTCTTTTCATTCGAAAGAGTTTATAAAAGAGTTATGGACTACTATTGCAAAAGGTAATGTTTGGAAAGGGGAAATTAAAAACCGAGCCAAAGATGGTTCTCCTTATTGGGTAGACACCACCATTATTCCTTTTTTGAATGAGAAAGGAAAACCATATCAATATGTTGCCATTCGTTCTGATATTTCTGAGCGAAAAAGAGCTGAAGAAAAAATTACTAAAATATTACTAGATATTGAATATCAAAATACTCAATTAGTCGATTTTTGTAATATTGTTTCTCATAATCTTAGGTCACCATTAATAAATATTTCTATGTTGATTGAATTTTTAGAAACATGTGATGATGAAAATGAAAGAACACAGATATTAAGTAAAATGAAACCTGTTGTTACTCATCTGAACACTATTTTTGATGAATTGGTAGAATCTTTACAAATCAAACAAGATTCAGGGGTAGAGTTAATTTCTGTTGATTTAACAAAAACAATCAATATTATTTTAATGCTGTTTGATGCCCAAATCAAACAGTCAAGCACTAAAATTAATATCGATTTAGAAGAACAAAAAGTATTGTATTGTCAAAAATATGTCGATAGTATTTTAACAAATTTAATAAGTAACGCATTAAAATATAAATCGCCTGAACGCCCACTATCTATAGATGTAAAGACATTTTACGACGATAAAGGTTTGGTATTATCCGTTGCAGATAATGGTTTAGGTATTGATTTAAACAGACACAAAAATGACATGTTCAAAATCCGAAAAGTATTTCATGTACACCCAGATTCTCGTGGTTTTGGATTATTTATTACAAAAACTCAAGTTGAAGCAATGGGTGGTGAAATTTGGGTGGATAGCGCTCCTGACAAAGGAAGTACTTTTTTTATTAGATTAAAAACCAATACAGTATGAAAAAAATAGATATTATAGCTTTAATTGATGATGACCCCGCTTTTGTATACATAACTGAAAAAATTATTGAAAAAACCAATCAATTTAGAGAAGTTATGGTGTTTGATAATGGTTTAAATGCTTTGAATTATTTGAAAGAAAATATAAGAAATAGCCTTCACTTACCCAATATTATTTTTTTAGATTTATCAATGCCAGTGATGGATGGATGGCAGTTTTTAGAAGAATATGCGTTATTAAATATCGAAAATAAGAGCAAAATAACGGTCTACATTTGTTCCTCGTCTATATCTCCTTATGATATTACCAGAGCTAAGAGTATTAGTGAAGTTACCGATTTTATTATAAAACCTATAACTAAAGAGAAGTTGACAGAAATTGTAAGTGCTTTTTAAAATTCCTTTTTGTTTATAAATATTATAATTTTCGAAATTGCATTACAATATATTATTCTAAATCTCAGAAAGTAAGAGATTTACAATGGATTTTGAAATTTATTTTTAATTGTTTTCTTAAATACTTAATAATGCAAAGTAAATCCCATTGCTTTAGCTAAGGGGTAATGCTTTTTAAATAATTCTTCTACAATATCGGTTACGTCATCATATTCTTGGCATAAGGCGAAGAACGGATTGTCGATAATGGTACTTAGTATTGGTGCTGGGTTGCGATAGCCTGAAATGGAAATAGCTCCTGTGACATCTAAGAAATATTGAGCGGTTTCGGAATCTAGGTCTAGTTGTAAGGTATTGGCAAAATGGATGCGTTTGTTGGTGAGTTTACCTTCAAAGAATTCGGCTATTTCTTCTAAACTGTATAAATAATTATCAATAATGATGTTATTGTCTTTTCCTTTAAATACGAAGTAGATGATTTCGTAGTTATTGAAGTTTCGGTCTTCATAAAGCAGTGTACTTAGACTTTCTTCTAATCCTTCAATGCTATCACAGGTTTGGTAAACGTTGGTGATGTTGTATTGTAATGCTAGTTTTTCTAGAGAGGGTAGGATGATGCTGGATGTTTGGGTAGTGATATTGGGTACACTTTCTAGACAGTATAGTTTTGATTGCATTGTTTTTTTACAAAGATATTGAATTTTTAGCACGTGTTTTTTAACGCAAAGTATGCAAAGTTTTTCCGAAAAGTACGCAAAGGCGTTGCAATTGGATGGGAACGCGGATGAAACGGGTTCGCCTAGGGGGAGCGAAGGTGGTTACGGATTTTTTTATTACCTTTTGCCTTCGAGTGCCTCAGGCAACGGTTGAAGTAGTTCTTATTAGAGTAATGAATGGAGTTGCTGGTTTTTGGAAGTGGATTGTGTTGAGGGAGGTACACAGAGTCCGAAGTTTCTTATGTTGCACTTTGCATAGTTAACATTAGACTACATGCATAGTTTGTCATGCTTTAAAGTATCTCTTTAGTTGCTATGCATATGAAAAGAAAGCGGTACAAATGAAACTTTGACTTTGTTCTTGCACTTGTTCTTGATTTTTTATTAAAAATTTAGTTTTATTTATTTACTGACATTCAAATGGTTGGGAAATGGGTGAGGAGGAAAGTGTATTTTTTTTACTTTTTTCTTTTGAAAACGTTTGCAGAAATAAAAAATCGTTCTATATTTGCACTCGCAATACGGAAGTAGTGCACGACTTATTGGAGGAATGGCAGAGTGGTCGAATGCGGCAGTCTTGAAAACTGTTGACTGTAACAGGTCCGGGGGTTCGAATCCCTC
>CAZCIV010000294.1:0-3849 GCA_964498595.1 uncultured Flavobacterium sp. | reverse complement strand
CATTAACGATGATGCTTTATTGAGTACTAAAACTGAAGCTTACATTCAATTAGGTGAAATTGAAATTATAAAGAAAAATTACGCTTCAGCAATTAATTATTTAAATTTAGCTAATCAAACCAACGAAGACAGCAATAATGATATACAATTAACGAAACGCATTTATAAGTTATTAAGTACTAGTTATGAAAAAAATAAAAATACAATAAGTGCAAATTTTTATTTAAAAAAGTATATAAACCTTACCGATTCTATTGGAAAATATTACGCAAATAATGTTGCAGAAACTACAGTTGACAAAATACAGTTTGACAAACAACTCAAAACAATTGAACAATTAGATAAAGAAAAAAAAAGCCAGCAAAAAACATTACGCTTTTCAAAATTGATAAGTATTTTAAGTATTGCTTTGATATCCATTTTATCATTACTAAGTCTATCCTTATATAAAAACAACAAAATTAGAATTAGTACTAATAAACTTTTAAAAGAAAAAAACAAAGAACTTACAATTGAAAAAGAAAAAGCGGAAAGCGCATCAAAAGCTAGGGCAGATTTTTTATCAACAGTTAGTCATGAATTAAGAACTCCTCTAAACGCTATTAACGGTATTACTTATCTTTTACTTCAAGAAAAACCAAAAGCAAGTCAATTAAACTATTTAAAATCACTTGAATTTTCAGGAAATTATTTACTTAACTTCATTAATGACATTTTAGAAATCAACCGTTTAGAGTCTGACAAAGTAGTAATTGAAAAAATCAATTTTAACTTATCTGAATTAACTACAAACATTGTAATTTCTTTCAAAGAATTCATACATGAAAACAACATAAAATGCCATTTAAATTTTGATGAATCTATTGATTGTAATTTAAAAGGAGATCCAACGAAATTATCTCAAATTCTGATTAACTTACTAAACAACGCTATAAAGTTCAGTAAAAATGGAGATGTATGGTGTACAATTAAAAAGAAAGATGAAACAAATGATAATTTAACAATCTATTTCGAAATTAAAGACAATGGTATTGGCATACCAAAAGATAAGCAAGATGCAATTTTTGACAGCTTTAGTCAAGGCTCTGTTGAGATAAATAGAACTTACGGCGGAACAGGTCTAGGACTTTCGATTGTTAAAAAAATATTAGAATTGATGGGGAGTCAAATTCATCTTCATAGTGAATCTGGAAAAGGAAGTACTTTTAGTTTTGAACTAAAATTTGAAAAAGGTATTGCTAATCAAACTAGAGACGAAGTTATAAAACCTTACATGTCAATTTTTACTGAGAAAAAAGTACTATTAGTTGAAGATAATAAAATTAACCAGATGATTACACAGAAAATGTTAGAAAAAAGAGGCATTACTTGTAAAATTATCGACAATGGAGAAGATGCTATAGAGGACGTAAAAATTAACAACTACGATTTAATTCTTATGGATGTTCATCTTCCAGGAATCAACGGAACAGAAGCTACGAGTGAAATTAGAAAATTCAACAGTCATATTCCAATTGTAGCATTAACAGCAATCTCTCTGAATGAAAACAGAGAAATGCTCTTGTCCTACGGCATGAATGAAGTAATCACCAAACCTTTTGAACCCGAGCATTTCTATAATGTAATTACTAAATATTTATCTAGTACTGAATAATTAAATTTTTAATTAAATTTCTAACATGAGGCTCTGCTTTTTTTGCTGCTTCTAAAACCTCTTCGTGATTTACTTCTTCAATATTATCTTCGTCACCCATATCTGTAATAACTGATACTCCAAAGCATTCCATATCCATATGCCTTGCAACAATTACTTCTGGAACGGTTGACATCCCTACACAATCAGCCCCAACGGCTTTTACCATTTTATATTCTGCAAGCGTTTCAAAAGTTGGACCTTGTAATGCCAAATAAATACCCGTTTTGAGATAAATATTTAAATCTTCTGCCAATTCAAATGCTTTATCAATCATTACTTTAGAATAAGGCTCGCTCATATTAACAAATCTAGGTCCAAAGCGTTCATCATTATGTCCTCTTAACGGATGTTCAGGCATCATATTAATATGATCTTTAATTACCACAACATCTCCAATAACATATTCTGGATTTACCCCACCTGAAGCATTGGAAACAATCAATTTTTCAACACCTAAATATTTCATCACACGAACAGGAAACGTTACTTGTTTCATATCGTACCCTTCATAAAAATGAAAACGCCCTTGCATGGCTACCACTTTTTTTCCTTGAATATTTCCAAACACTAAAGCCCCTTTATGACCTTGAACCGTTGAAATAGGAAAATTAGGAATATCGGAATAAGGCAATGTATATTCAATCGTAATGTCTTCTGTAAATCCTCCTAATCCAGAACCTAAAATCACCCCATATTCAGGAGTAAAATTGGTTTTATCTTTAATGTAATTAACTGTTTCTTGAACTTTGTCCCACATAATCTTCTATCGTTTTATCAATGTTTATATTTAAAAAAGTTGATTTTATTGGTAAATAGAACAATTGCTCTTTTGGCAATAATCCATTCAAACGAACAAAATCTTTTTCTGTTGTAATTATTTTTCTTCCATTGGCTTTAGCTAAAATTAGCTCACAATCTTGTTTCGAAAAATGATGATGATCTGGAAAAACCAAAGTATCATCTGCTTCATTTTTTAGAAAATCGAAGAATAATTTAGGCTTAGCAATTCCGGCAACTAACACTTTACTTTCGGATTGAATCTCGGAAACTAACAATTGACTGTCTTTTCCAAAAACACAATCGTCGTACTGAATTGTGGTGAAGAAAACAGGTTGTTTCACCTTAAGTTTTTCTCTAATTTTCTGTTGGGCAATTTCGGACAAATCCTTTGGACATTTTGTGACAATTATCATATCAGCTCGCTTTTTACCCGAAGACGATTCACGTAAATTCCCGAAAGGCAAAATATAATCATCACAAAACAAATCATCATAAGCCGTGAGCAAAATATAAAATCCTGCTTTTACTTTTCTATGCTGATAAGCGTCGTCTAGTAAAATAACATCAGGCTTATCTTTAAGTTGTAATAAATTTTCAATTCCATTTTTTCTATTTGCATCAACTGCTATTTGAATATTTGGAAATTTCAAATAAAACTGAAAAGGTTCGTCACCAATAGAACTCGCAGTAGCCTTTTCATCAGCTAAAATAAAACCTTCGGTTGAACGCTTATAACCGCGACTCAAAACAGCCACCTTATATTTGTCAGAAAGCAATCGGATTAAATATTCAATTTGAGGTGTTTTTCCAGTTCCACCAACGCTAAGATTTCCAACAGCAATTATCGGTAAATCAAATTCAGCAGCATTAAAAAACCCTTTATCATACAACCAATTTCGGATATAAGTAATGAGCCAATACAATAAGGCTAAAGGGAAAAGTATTTTTCGTAACAAAATCATATTACGAAAGTATAATAAATTATCATCATTTTAAAGTTTATGTCTATTATCATTTCATTTCTAAGTTGTATTTCGTTTATTTGTGTTACATTTTTAATTTTCAAATCATGAAACTTTCCGATATACTTTCTGTTCTTGAAGAAATGGCACCACTAGGTTATGCCGAAGATTTTGATAATGTTGGACTTTTAGTAGGTAACCCAAATCAGGAAATTTCTGGCGTTTTAGTTTGTCATGATGCATTGGAATCTGTGATTGATGAAGCTATTTCAAAAAAATGTAATTTGGTGGTTTGCTTCCATCCTATTTTATTTTCAGGAATCAAGAAAATAACAGGTAAAAATTATGTAGAACGCGCGATTTTAAAAGCAATTAAAAATGATATTGCAATTTATGCCGTTCATACTGCGT
>CAZCIV010000293.1:0-3866 GCA_964498595.1 uncultured Flavobacterium sp. | reverse complement strand
TTTTGCTAGTTTTCATATTCGTCAAGCATTAGGAATTTTTCTAACTTTCTTTTTATTAGGTTATCCTGTTGGATATTTTGATAGCTGGATGATAACGGCATCTTTTTGGACTTTTATTTTCATTTTGTGGTTATTTGGTTTCATGAATGCTTTGAATGGCGAACAAAAAGCAGTGCCTTTTCTAGGGGAATTTTATCAAAAATTATTTAAGAGTTTTTAATTCATTTTAAACCTTTAAACCCATCAACTTTTAACCTTTTCAATTAAAATGAATTTATACTATTTAATCCAAGAACCAAAAATCAAACACGATAAAAATCCGTTACTGATATTACTACATGGCTATGGCAGTAATGAAGAAGATTTATTTTCTTTCGCATCTGAACTACCGCAAGATCATTATGTGATTTCAGTTCGTGCGCCTTTTGATTTACAACCTTACGGACATGCTTGGTATGCCATACATTTTGATGCCGACGAAAATAAGTTTTCAGACAACGAACAAGCTAAAGAATCGGTTAATTTAATCGCTAGCTTTATTGATGAAGTAATTAAACAATATCCAATTGATACTAAAAATGTAACCTTAATTGGTTTCAGTCAAGGTGCCATTTTAAGTTATGCTACTGCCCTAACCTATCCTGAAAAAATTTCAAAAGTAGTAGCATTAAGCGGGTATTTTAATCAAGAAATTATGCCAGAAGTTATTGATACAAATGCCATTTCACATTTGAAATTCTTTGTATCTCATGGTTCGGTTGACCAAGTCATTCCAGTAGAATGGGCAAGAAAAGCAAAACCTGCTTTAGAAAATTTAGGTTTAGAAGTGGATTATCATGAATATCCTGTAGGACATGGAGTGGCACCACAAAACTTCTTTGATTTTAAGAATTGGTTAGTAAAACAATCTTAAGTAAAGGTTAGTAAAACTTTAAGCTTTTATTCCTATTTTTGTAGTCCAAAAAAATTAGGTATGGCATCAATTACATTAGGAGGAAATCCAGTTCACACAAATGGCGAATTGCCAACAGTAGGCACAAAAGCTACTGATTTTAATCTAGTAAAAACCGATTTAGGAACAGCTACTTTAGCTGATTTTACAGGTTCTAAAGTAGTTTTAAACATTTTCCCAAGTGTTGACACAGGAACTTGTGCAGCATCAGTTAGAAAATTTAATGAAAAAGCAAGTGCTTTAGCGAATACTAAAGTATTATGTATTTCTAGAGATTTACCATTTGCACAAAAACGTTTTTGTGGAGCTGAAGGCTTAGAAAACGTAATCAACTTGTCGGATTTCAAAGACGGTAGTTTTGGAAAAAACTATGGTTTAGAAATTACAGACGGACCTTTAGCTGGTTTACATTCACGTGTGGTAATCGTTTTAGATGAAAACGGAACAATTTTACACACTGAACAAGTTAAAGAAATTGCAGACGAGCCTAATTACGAAGCGGCTTTAGCAGTATTATAAATTACATTTAGACCTAAAGAAATATTCTTTTTTTAGGTCTATTTTATTAAATTGAAACAAGTAAGATGAAATTCGAAAAAGACGAAACCCTTTTCACAGGAAGATTAAAAAGTATTGGATTTGCCGTTAAAGGTGCATTAAAATTAATTACAACAGAACACAGCGTAATGGTGCAATCATCATTAGCAATACTAATGATATTTGCTGGTTTTTATGTAGGCATTAATCGTTTTGAATGGATGATGCAAATACTAGTTTTTGGACTTGTACTAGGAATTGAAGGTCTTAATACCGCTGTTGAAAAAATAGCCGATTTTGTTCATCCCGATTTTCATGAAAGAATTGGATTCATTAAAGATATAGCCGCTGGTGCCGTATTTTTTGCAGCCCTAACCGCTATCGCTATTGGTTGCATTATTTATTTTCCATATTTGTTTTAAATTCGCTACTTTTGTAAAAATTGTCGCGTTTACATGGCCAAAAAAACTAGCAAAGACTCCGTTAATAATCCTACTGAATCCAAAGAAAAATTCTCTTGGCGTTTGAATCGTCAGCAGAAATTTATTTTAGGTATTTTACTTATTTTCTTTTCTTTAGCTTTATTACTTTCCTTTATTTCTTATTTCGTTACAGGAAATAACGATCAAAATATTGTAACTGAAATAGCAAATAGAAGTGCAAAAGCAGAAAATTGGTTAGGTAAGTTTGGGGCTTATTTAGCAGACTTCTTTCTTTACAAAGGTTTTGGAGTTGCTTCATTCATCTTTGTTAGAGTCCTTTTTTTAATGGGAGCTTATTTAGTGTTAGATATGGCGCTTTCTAAACTTAAAAAAAGTTTCTTTTGGGATTTTTATTTAATCATTTTTATCTCTATAATCTTAGGCTTTTTCTGGGAATACCTACCGCAATTAGGTGGAACTATTGGCTTTGAAATGAATCTTTTCATTCAAGATTATATCGGAAAAACTGGAACACTTCTAGTTCTTTTATTTGGAATTGTTTTGTTCTTAGTTTTCAAAATTAAAATGTCGCCTGAAAGCTTTACTAAAGTCTTTGAAAAACCACAAGCCGAATTAAATGAAGATATTGCAGCCGCTAATTCAATAGTTCCGGTTCCGGTAATGGAAAACGAAACAAGTGAAGATGATGAAATCAATACCGATTTACCATTAACTTCTCCATCCAACTCAAAAGATGATTTTATTCTTACTGAAGACGAAGAAGAAATGGGAAATTTTGAGTTGAAAACCTATCCTTCTAATTTTGAAATTAACAAAGAAGCTTTAAAACCTACAATTGCTTCGGCATCTGAACTAACTTTAGATCCAAAACCAAAAGTTGAAACTACCGAAGTACATAATTTCTCTATCGAAGATAAAAGCATTCCACAAGAAGAATTCGTAAACGAAGATGCTTTTGTAATTGAAAAAGTAGCGGAAGAAGAAGTTGTTGAAGAAAACTTAGCAGCGAAATTGGTACAAGATTTTGGACTATTTGACCCAACATTAGAACTTTCGAATTACCAGTTCCCTCCTATTGATTTATTAAAAGAGTATTCTTCAGGTGGAATTACCATCAATCAAGCCGAATTAGAAGAAAACAAAAATAAAATTGTTGATACCTTAAAAAATTACAGTATCGGAATTTCACAAATTAAAGCTACGGTTGGTCCTACTGTTACACTTTATGAAATTGTACCTGATGCGGGAATTCGTATCTCCAAAATTAAAAACTTAGAAGACGATATTGCATTGTCTTTAGCAGCATTAGGAATTCGTATCATCGCACCAATTCCAGGTAAAGGAACAATTGGTATCGAAGTACCTAATAACAATCCTACTATGGTTTCAATGAAAAGCGTAATTGCATCTCCTAAATTTCAAACGGCTGAAATGGAGTTACCAATCGCTTTAGGAAAAACTATTTCTAATGAAACTTTTGTAGTAGATTTGGCTAAAATGCCTCACTTATTAATGGCAGGTGCAACAGGTCAAGGAAAATCAGTTGGATTGAATGCCGTATTAACATCCCTACTATACAAAAAGCATCCAGCTGAAGTAAAATTCGTTTTGGTAGACCCAAAGAAAGTAGAATTAACTTTATTCAATAAAATTGAACGTCATTATTTAGCAAAACTTCCAGATGGTGGCGATGCTATTATTACCGATAACACTAAAGTAATCAATACGTTAAATTCACTATGTATTGAAATGGACAACCGTTATTCTTTACTAAAAGATGCCATGGTGCGTAACATTAAAGAATACAACGAAAAATTCAGAAACCGCAAATTAAATCCAGAAAACGGACACCGCTTTTTACCTTATATTGTATTAGTAGTCGACGAGTTTGCTGATTTAATTATGACAGCGGGTAAAGAAGTAGAAACACCAAT
>CAZCIV010000292.1:0-3898 GCA_964498595.1 uncultured Flavobacterium sp. | reverse complement strand
GCATCCAAATCTTCAAATTCAATTCCGTTGAATTCGTAATTCAGAATTTCTTTTTTGGTTAATTTAACTGGTAGTGTTTTTTGTTTTCCATCACGTAAAACGGTTACTTGAATTACATCGTTTGGACGTTTTGTATTGATGTATGCAGATAATTCGGAGAAACTATTAATTTTCTTATCGTCTAATTGTACTATGATATCACCTTTGGTTAATCCAGCTTTTTCAGCTCCTGAATTTTTAGTTACTTTATTAATGTAGAAACCTTGTGTTTCTTTAATGCCTAATTCTTTTGCGTAGTTCGAATTCAATTCGCCACCTTCAACTCCTAAAACACCGCGTTGTACGTTTCCAAATTGCATCAAATCTTCAATAATTTTTCGTGTCAAATTCGATGGAACAGCAAACGAATATCCAGCATAACTTCCTGTTGGAGAAGAAATCATGGTGTTAATTCCAACTAGTTCCCCACGTGTGTTTACTAAGGCTCCACCGCTGTTTCCAGGATTTACAGCAGCATCCGTTTGAATGAATGATTGAATTCCGTTGTTTGATAAATTTCTAGCTTTAGCAGATACAATTCCAGCAGTAACTGTAGAATTCAAGTTATACGGATTTCCAACTGCTAAAACCCATTCGCCTACTTTTATGGCATCTGAATCACCAAAAACCACATAAGGCAATTTTTCATCAGCATCAACTTTAAGAAGTGCAATGTCCATTTTTGAATCGGTTCCAACCAATTTGGCTTTGTACGATTTATTGTTGTTAAGCGTAACTTCTAATTCCGTAGCATCTTGGATAACGTGATTATTAGTCACAATATAACCATCTTCGGTAATGATAACCCCAGAACCTGTTCCAATTTGTGTTTGTTCTCTTGGTCCTTGATACCCATAGAAAAACTCCATTAAAGGGTTGCTCGGAACTTTTGAAACACTTACGTTTTTAACGTGAACTACGGCATGAACCGTGTTTTCGGCAGCAGCTGTAAAATCAATATTTTCTGCTCCTAAATTTACATTTTTAGCATAATTAGGTGATGCAAGGGTAATTTTACTTGCATTATTCGGTTCTAAAAAGAATTTGTAAGCGCCTAATGTTACGGCACCACTTAATAAAGAAACCGCGAATAAACTTCCAAATTTTTTCATCTTTTTATAATTTTTGTTCACTCAAAATTATAACAAAAAATATTCCAAAAAATCACTTTAACGCTCGATTAACAATGTTTAACATCTTATTAATAATTCGTACTTTTGTATAAATTAATTAAAAATGCAACTTACATTTTATAAATATCAAGGAACTGGAAACGATTTTGTTATGATTGACAATCGTACAGAATTTTTCCCTAAAGATAACACCAAACTTATCGAAAAATTGTGCGACAGAAGATTTGGCATAGGTGCTGATGGCTTGATTCTTCTGGAAAATCATCCACAATACGATTTTAAAATGGTCTATTATAATTCCGACGGAAACGAAAGTTCCATGTGCGGAAATGGTGGAAGATGTCTAGTAGCTTTTGCCAAACAAATGGGTGTTATCGAAAATAAAGCTGAGTTTGAAGCGGTTGATGGTTATCATTATGCAACGATTGATACGAATGGAACTGTGGCGCTTCAAATGAAAGATGTTGATACAGTAAATCAACATGAAGATTACACTTTTTTAAATACGGGTTCGCCTCATCATGTGCAATTGGTAGATAATTTGGTAGACATAGACATTAAGACGGAAGGTGCTAAAATTCGTTATTCTGATTTGTATGGAAATGCAGGAAGTAATGTCAATTTTGTACATCAATTGGAAAATGACATTTTTGCAGTTCGCACTTACGAACGCGGTGTTGAAGATGAAACTTTGTCGTGTGGAACAGGAGTAACAGCGGTTGCTATTGCGATGCATCAAACAGGAAAAACAAATAATAACACCATAGATTTAAACGTCGAAGGAGGAAAACTAAAAGTACAATTCGATGTAGATAACGGAAAATACACCAACGTTTTCTTAATCGGACCAGCAACTTTCGTTTTTGAAGGGAAAATCAAGTTAGATTTTTGAATTTGTAATTGAACTTGAAATCGAAATGATAACATTAAAAGGAACTAACATATACTTACGCGCACTTGAGCCCGAAGATTTAGAGTTTATCTATGCGATAGAAAACAATGAATCCATTTGGGATGTGAGTAATACGCAAACGCCGTACAGTCGATTTTTGATTCGTCAGTACTTGGAAAATGCACATCAAGATATTTATGAAGCCAAACAACTGCGATTAGCTATTTGCTTAAACGATACTTTTGAAGCAGTAGGTTTAATCGATTTATTTGATTTTGATCCTAGAAATAATAGAGCAGGTGTTGGGATTGTAATTTCAAAAGAAGCGAATCGAAATTCAGGAATCGGTTCAGAGGCTTTGCAACTTGTTATCAATTACGCATTCAATCAATTGCAATTGCATCAATTATATGCAAATATTGGTTCAAATAATGAAATTAGTATTTCCCTTTTTACTAAATTTGGCTTTCAAAAAATCGGAGTAAAAAAAGATTGGAATAAAATCAACAATCAATACGAAGATGAAATGTTATATCAATTAATCAATCACATTTAAAAAATAACCCCCTTGAACGTAAAAAAACTAATTTCAATAATCGCTGTTGCTGGAATTGTAGTTGCAACTGCAGTTGGTGTTTATGTCTATTTCAAAGCTTTTACACCTAACACTCAATTTTCACAAGACGAAGTTTACGTTTACATTCCTACAAATTCGACTTATGAACAAGTAGTTGAAATCGTGAAACCTTTTGTGAAAGATTTTGAAAAATTTGATTTCGTAGCCACATCAAGAAATTACAGCACGAATGTAAAAGCCGGAAAATTTCTTTTCAAAAAAGATATGACTAGTTTTGATATGGTGCGCAGTTTACGTTTAAACGTTCCGGTAAAAGTAGCGTTTAACAATCAAGAAACATTAGGCAAATTAGTACAACGTTTGGCAACTCAATTAGAACCGGATAGTTTAAAATTAGAAGTAGCTTTTACTAATACGCCATTTTTAGAAGAAAACGGATTAACAGAAGAAACGATTTTAGCTCTTTTTATTCCAAATACATACGAGTTCTATTGGAATACACCAGCGGACAAAATTGCTCAAAAATTAGCAAAAGAATACCGTATTTTCTGGAATAATGAGCGTTCAGAAAAAGCTAAAGCGCTAGGATTAACTCCAATTCAAGTCTATACCTTAGCTTCAATTGTACATAAAGAAACAGCTAAAGTAGATGAAAGACCAACAGTGGCTGGTGTTTATTTAAATCGTTTAAAACAAGATATGCCGTTACAAGCTGACCCAACCGTAATTTTTGCAATTAAAAAACGTTCGGGCGATTTTGATCAAGAAATCAAACGTGTTTTCTTTAACGATTTGCGAATTAATTCTCCTTATAATACTTATATCAACAAAGGTTTGCCTCCTGGACCAATTGCAATGCCTGATGTTTCGGCTATCGATGCGGTTTTAAATGCTGAAAAACACGATTATATTTATTTCTGCGCTAATCCAGACAAGCCAGGATATCACGCTTTTGCTTCAAGTTACGAAGCGCACCAAGTGAATGCTAAAAAATATGCAGATTGGGTGACTAAGTTAGGAATTGATCGTTAATTTTTAGAAGCGAATGGCTTGGGCTCTCTTGGTTTCCATATTCCTGCTTTCCGTTACAATCTTTTATAAAACTTTAAGGTTTTATAAAAGTATTTCCACTACAATCAGGGCTAGTTGGCTATTCGTTTTTCTGTTTGTGTCTGTTTTTTCTCAGGCGCAATCAAGTATCATTACTTTTTTAAAATCTTCGGATACTCTAAATAAGCCAAGAAGAACAGGAGTTTA
>CAZCIV010000291.1:0-3900 GCA_964498595.1 uncultured Flavobacterium sp. | reverse complement strand
AACGCTTCCACATTTTGTAACGGCACATAAGCACGATACATTCCTGGTGAATGTGAATCAGTTTTTACTTGATTTTTGATTGCTTCATCGCGCATTTTACTTCTCCAAATGGTTGCCCAAGAAATAAAGAAACGTTGTTCAGCTGTAAATCCGTCGATTAAATCAGGCTTTCCGTTTGCTTTCAAATAGATTTGTAATCCGTCGTAGGCGGCGTTAACTCCACCTAAATCTCCAATGTTTTCACCTAAAGTGAATTTTCCATCCACAAAAATTCCTGGTAAAGGTTCTAAAGCGGAATATTGATCTGCTAAAGCGCTTCCTAATGTTGTGAATTGTTTTAAATCTTCATCACTCCACCAGTTTACTAAGTTTCCATCCGCGTTATATCTTGAACCTGAATCGTCAAATCCGTGTGAAATTTCGTGACCAATTACGGCTCCAATTCCTCCATAATTAACTGCTTCATCCGCTCTATAATCATAAAATGGTGGTTGTAAAATCGCAGCTGGGAATACAATCTCGTTATTTGTTGGGCTGAAATACGCATTTACCGTCTGAGGCGACATTCCCCATTCTTCTTTATCAACAGGTTTCCCCATTTTTTCGATGTTTTTCTTGTGACTCCATTTAGCGTACATTTTTGAATTTTCAAAATACGTTCCGCCTTGTTCTGGAGATTTTACTTCAAGAGCTGAATAATCTTTCCATTTGTCAGGATATCCGATTTTCACTCGGAATTTATTCAACTTGATTTTTGCATTTTCCTTAGTAGCTTTAGTCATCCAAGGTAAATTATCAATTCGGTTATTGAAAGCTTGCATTACGTTTGCAATCATATCTTGCGCTTTTGCTTTTGCTTCTGGCGGGAATTTTTTTGCAACATATAATTTCCCTAATGCTTCACCTAATCTTCCGTTAACCGTTGCTAAAGCTCTTTCTTCAGCTGGACGTTGTTTTACAGCTCCTGTTAAGGTTTTTCCGTAGAAATCAAAATTCGCATTTTCGATATCCGTTGATAACAAACCTGCCGAACCTCTTAAAGCGGTCCAACACATGTAGGCTTTCCAGTCTTCAACTTGGTTCTCTTTTAAAATAGTTTCAACCGTTTGAATGTATTTTGGTTGCGAAACTACTAACGAATCTACTTTTCCAATTCCTACAGATTGAAAATAAGCATCCCATTTTACTGTTGGTGCTAATTTTTGCAAATCAGCAAAAGACATTGGATTATATGTATTTCTTCTGTCTCTTCTTTGAACACGGTCTAAAGTAGCAGTTGACATTTTAGTTTCTAAGGCTAAAATTTTCTTTGCATTCGCATTAGCTGTAGCTTCAGATTCTCCAATGAATTGTAACATTCTCGTTACGTGAGCTACATACTTTTCGCGTTTTTCTTTGTTGTCTGGCGCATCTGAAACGTAGTAATCTCTATCAGGTAAACCAAGACTTCCTGTTCCTACATAAATTACGTTTTTGTTACTGTTTTTAGCATCGGCACCTATGTAACTTCCAAAGAAACCTAATCCCATTTCGGGTTCCATTTCGGCTAACAAAGCAACTAATTGCTCTGCATTTTGAACTGCGTTAATTTTAGCTAAATAAGGTTTTAACGGGTCGATTCCGGCTTTGTTTCTACTTACCGTATCTAAAACTGTTTTGTATAAATTTATTGCTTTTGCTTGATCAGAATTTGGATTGATAGTTTTGTCTTTGATAGCTTCTTTTAAGATGGCCATTACATCGTCATCGGTGTTTTTACGAAGTTCGTCAAAACTTCCCCAACGCGTTCTGTCGGCTGGAATTTCGGTTTTATCTAACCAAGTTCCATTTACATAACGATTGAAATCATCTGCAGGATTTACGGTTTTATCCATATAACCTACGTTAATACCTACAGTTTCTTTTTTAGCTGCTACTTCTTGTGATGATTTACATGAATATAACGCTACTGACAAAAAAAGGAAGCTGAAACTTCCTTTTAAAATGAATTTATTCATAGTTATTCTTTTATAATTCTTTTTACTATTGATTGATTATCTGCTGTTATTTTTACAAAATATATTCCAGTAGCTGCATTAGATAAATTTAAAGATGCTTCAACATTTGAAATTTGAATGTCTTTTTTAGACAAAATAATTTTACCTGTTAAATCATAAACATCAATAGCAGTTGGTTGAATATTTCCTAAAGCTATATTGAAAATTCCTTTTGAAGGATTTGGATACAATACAATGTTTTGTAATTCAAAATTTTGATTGGAAAGTGTTCCTGTAATAACAAAATTATCAATATTTACCCCTAACTGATTTGCAGATTCATCAGAATGGAAAACAATTCTAAAAATAATATTAGTTTGACTGTTTAGTGCATTTAATGGATACGTATAGGTCTTAAGTGTAGTGTCTGTTCCTGTCCACTGAGCACCTGGACAATTATAACAATCGTTTCCAGCTGTAGCTTCAGTTCTATTACTGTTATACCATGTTGGCCCTTGTTCTCCTAAAACTGTCCAGTTAGCTCCAAAGTCAGTAGAATATTCTACATAAACGACATCCCAATTGGCTTCTAAATCAAACTTCATGTCAAAACTAATAGTCGGATTTACAACATTTGATAAATTATAACATTGCGATACAATGTAAGATTTAGTCAAATCAGGATAATTACCTATTAAATTAGTTGTGTACACTGTATTTCCAGCAGAGTCCATAGTTCCTCCCGTTCTTATTCCTCTAACCCATTGCGAAGTAGTACCGCCTTCGTTATAAGAAATTAAAGCGTCGGATGTGTTTGTAAAAGGATTTATAATTCCCACAGAACCCGTATCATTTACATAAAATTGTGTTAATCCTGAATTATTATCTGGATACGCATCATTTGTAATTGTAGTTGTAACATTCATAGAATGAACCCCTCTTGTTAATGTTGCAGTAGGTAAATCAATAATTGTTGTAGCGCTAGGAGCTATTAAACCATTCCAAACATAATTATATGGTGTTGTGTCTATCAAATAATTAATAGTAACTGTACTAACAGTATTTGTTCCGTTATTTTTAACTTCAACTTGAGGCATAATACTAGAACCACAATTGATATTGATTCCAGGATTTTGAATACTTACAAATTTTAAATCATTTGCTGGAACCTGAACTGGGATGTCAGTTTGCCAAACCCCTCTTCCATAAGTTGCAGCAATTAATTTTGCGTCTTCTAAATTGATTTCTAAATCGGTTACTGAAACATTTGGTAAATTAGTATCAAAAGGAGACCATGATGACATAGAATCATCGCGATAATATACTCCCAAAGTTGTTCCTACATACAATGGATTATCTGTATTTCTTCCTTGATGTACAATACAATTTTTACCGATAGAGGGTAATCCTGTTGAAAAATCAGTAAAAGTAACTCCTCCATTTGTTGATTTTAAAACTTTTCCTGAAGAACCTTCTGTAACTAAATAAACAATGTTGCTATCTGTTGAATGAACTTCAATAAAGGTAATGTTGCCATTAACCGAATTGAAGACATTTGTAAAATTCACTCCTCTATTTGTGCTCTTGTAAAGTCCAACACCATTTGCGACATACATGATATCATCATTTGAGGGATCAACAGCAATTTCATCTAAGTTCCCAGAGCCTAATCCGTCAACATTTTGTTGTACCCATGCACTCCCTGTCAACTTATATAGACCTGCAAATCCTGAAAACAATTCCCCAGAATTATTCGCTATTAAAGGTGTAACCCAGTTACCATTTGCTCCACCTGGAGAAGAAACCGAACTACTAATTGAATTACCAGCTGAATTACTAATGTATAAACTATTACCATTTTGGATGAACCCATAATATTGATTTTGATTTGTTGGATTAATTGCAGTATCCATTCCATCAGCAC
>CAZCIV010000290.1:0-3913 GCA_964498595.1 uncultured Flavobacterium sp. | reverse complement strand
CAACTATCCCGTATTTGATTTTTTTAATTTTGTATTTTAAATTTAGAAATAAAAAAACTGCCTCATTTCTGAAGCAGTTTCTTAACCAATAAAACTAAAAACTAGAGCTTACCGTCTTTAATTTCGTCCACAATTTCTGGATTCAATAAAGTGGAAATATCTCCAAAATTAGAGAAGTCTCCTTCAGCAATCTTTCTTAATATTCTACGCATGATTTTACCAGAACGTGTTTTTGGTAAACCACTTACAAACTGTATTTTATCTAATTTCGCAATCGGACCAATTTGGTCTGAAATCAATTGATTAATCTCTTTTGCTAAGTTAGTTCTATCACGCCCTTCACCTGTTTCTTTCAAGATAATGAAACCATAAAGCGCATTTCCTTTAATATCATGTGGGAAACCTACAATTGCACTTTCTGCAACTGCTGGATGTTCGTTAATAGCATCTTCAATTGGTGCCGTTCCTAAATTGTGTCCAGAAACAATAATAACGTCATCTACTCTACCGGTAATTCTGTAATACCCAACTTCATCACGTAAAGCACCATCACCAGTGAAATATTTACCTGGGAATGCGGTAAAATAAGTTTCTTTATATCGTTGATGATCGCCCCAAATGGTTCTTGCCATCGAAGGCCAAGGAAATTTAACGCATAAAGCTCCGGTTACTTGATTACCTTCAATTTCATTACGTAATTCGTCCATTAAAACAGGTTGAATTCCAGGTAACGGTAAAGAAGCATACGTAGGTTTTGTTGGAGTCACAAATGGAAGTGGAGAAATCATAATTCCACCAGTCTCTGTTTGCCACCAAGTATCTACTAATGGACAACGCTTCCCACCTACGTGGTCGTTATACCAATGCCAAGCTTCTTCATTAATTGGCTCTCCCACAGAACCAATAACTTTCAAAGAACTTAATGGGAATTTTTGCACATAATCTAAGCTTTCTTTTGCTAAGGCACGAATTGCTGTTGGTGCTGTGTAGAATTGAGTAACTTTATGTTTTTCAATTACTTCCCAAAAACGACTAAAATCTGGATAAGATGGAACTCCTTCAAAAATTACAGTTGTTGCACCATTTAAAAGTGGTCCGTATAAAATATAAGAGTGTCCAGTAATCCAACCGATATCAGCTGTACACCAATATACATCATTTTCTTCATAATTGAATACGTTCTTGAAGGTGTAAGCAGTGTAAACCATATAACCTGCAGTAGAATGCACCATACCTTTAGGTTTTCCAGTCGAACCAGAAGTATATAGGATAAATAAAGGATCTTCTGCATCCATAATTTCAGCGACATTGTTTCCAACTGCAGCATCCATTAGAGGTTGTAACCATAAATCTCTTCCTTCTTTCATATTGACTTCTGTGTTGGTTCTCTTAACCACCAAAACAGTTTCAACAGAAGGACATTTATCTAAAGCTTCATCAACTATTCCTTTTAAATCGATAGCTTTATTTCCGCGGTAACTTCCGTCTGAAGTAATAACCATTTTACATTCGCTATCATTAATACGTGCTGCAACGGCAGAAGATGAAAATCCAGCAAATACAACTGAATGTATTGCACCAATTCGAGCACAAGCTAAAACCGCAACCGCTAATTCTGGAATCATAGGTAAATAGATACATACTCTATCTCCTTTTTTGATGCCTTGCTCACGTAAAACATTAGCTAATTTTGAAACTCTAACATATAATTCATTGTATGAAATATGCTGTGCTTTTTCGCTAGGATCATTCGGTTCAAAAATGATAGCAGTTTTATCACCACGTTTTGCTAGATGTCTGTCGATACAGTTTTTTGTAATGTTTACTTTTGCATTTAAAAACCATTTAAATTCGGCTTCTTGCATATCAAATTCGAAAACTTTGTCCCATTTTTGATACCAAGTAAAATTTTCATCGGCAATACGATCCCAAAATTTTCTTGGTTCGCGCACCGATTTTTTATACATTTTGAAGTAGTTTTCTAAATCGTGTATTTTGTAATAACTCATTTTTTAGTTTTTATATTGATAATGTAAATATAACTAATCTATTTTTTGAATTTTATATTTTTTTGCAAAATAAATATAGTTAAGTAATTAATGATATATCTGAACCTCTTACTTAAAACTACCTATTTTAGCATGTTCCAAAACTTCTCTAATTTCATCTATAATTGCTTCATCATCAATAGTTGATGGTATTTGAAATTGTTCACCATCAGCTATGCTTCTCATCATTTTTCGTAGAATTTTTCCAGAACGTGTTTTAGGCAAACGTTGAACAACTACTACATCTCGTAATGAAGCTACTGCTCCAATTTGTTCTCTTACTAAATGAACCACTTCATGTTGTAATTGGAAATGCTCAATATCTTCTCCTGATTTCGCTACTACTAATGCTAATGGAATTTGACCTTTCAATTCGTCATTAATACCAATAACAGCACATTCAGCAACAGAATGATGGGACGCTACAATTTCTTCCATTTCAGCAGTGGATAGTCGGTGACCTGCTACGTTGATGACATCATCTACTCTACCTGTAATATAGATATAATCATCAGTATCTTTAAATCCACCATCGCCAGAGAAATAATATCCTGGGAATTTATTCAAATAGCTTGCTTTGAAACGTTCGTTATCTTTCCATAAATCTAATAAAGTTCCAGGAGGCAATGGTAATTTAATCACTACGTAACCTTCTTCGTTTGGACCTAACTCTTGTCCGTTTTCTCCAAAAATTCGGATATCATAACCTGTCACAGCTTTTCCTGCTGACCCAGGTTTTATAGGTAAGTATTCTACTCCCATCATATTGGCAATCATTGGCCAACCCGATTCTGTTTGCCACCAATGGTCGATAGCGGGAACTGGAATATGTTCACGATACCACTCTAAAGTCGCTACATCACAACGTTCACCTGCTAAGAATTGAATTCTCAAACTACTTAAATCGTATTGTTTTATGAATTCTCCGTTTGGATCTTCTTTTTTGATGGCGCGAATAGCTGTTGGAGCCGTAAACATTACGTTAACTTTATGCTCCGCAATAACACGCCAAAAAGTACTCGCATCAGGAGTTCTAATTGGTTTTCCTTCAAAAAGAACGGTAGTATTTCTGTTGATTAATGGTCCGTAAACGATATAACTATGTCCTACCACCCAACCCACATCGGAAGCTGCCCAAAAAACATCACCTTCTTTCGCATCGTAAATATGTTGCATTGAAAATTTAAGTGCGGTTGCATAACCACCTGTATCTCTGACGATTCCTTTTGGTTTTCCAGTTGTTCCAGAAGTGTATAGAATGTATAATGGATGAGTCGAATTTACTGGAACACATGGCGTCTCTTCCGAACCATAAACCAATGCATCATAATCGACATCATATTTTTTAAAGGGTACTCTTGCTCCTAATTTTCTGTTGAAAACGACTACTTTTTCTGGTTTGTGATTTGCTAATTCAATAGCTTCATCTACTAGAGGCTTATAAGCTATTAATCTATCAATTTCAATTCCTGATGAAGCAGTGATGATAGCTTTTGGTTCGCAATCATCAATACGAATGGCTAATTCATGTGGTGCAAAACCTCCAAAAACTACGGAATGCGTTACTCCTATTCGCGCGCAAGCTAACATAGCGAAAGCAGCTTGAGGAATCATTGGCATGTAAATTACAGCAGTGTCACCTTTTTCTAAACCTAATGACAATAATCCGCCAGCTAATTTGGCTACTTCGGTTTTTACTTCATTAAATGTATACTTTTTAACAGTTTGAGTAACGGGTGAATCATAAATAATAGCTACTTGTTCGCCATAGCCGTCTTGGATATGTTTATCAACAGAAAGGTAGCAAGCATTTAAATTTCCATCAGCAAACCATAAAGGATAACCGTTTTTATCGGTTGATAAAA
>CAZCIV010000289.1:0-3930 GCA_964498595.1 uncultured Flavobacterium sp. | reverse complement strand
TTTGGCATTTCGAAGCGATTTCCTATCAAGTTACAACTACTTTTGATACGAGCTGGAACGATTGATAACACACTGACTGCCAAATGTTTTATACACGTTGTTACAGGCTGGCTATTCATTTGTCAAAGTTAGATACATTTTTCAATATTCTCACCGCATTTTATTTCATTGATTAAATCGTTCATAAATCTTGCAGCTGGTGCTCCATCAATTATGTCATGGTCAAAAGACACGGTTAAACAAAGATGTTCTCTCGAAACAAATTGATTGTCAAATTCAATTACTTTTTTGTTTATGCTCCCAATTGTCAATAAAACTGTGGCTGAACCATGCGGAATAAACCATATAGGCTCTTTACAATGCATTCCTATTGCAGTTACTGCAATTTTCCCATACTTCTCTGCCATGTTTATATTCTTGTCAGCAATACGAATTACCAGTTTAAGAATTGAATTAGGTATTAAACTTAGCCACTTCTTGCTGGAAAGATTTTCAAGCTGGCTGTATTTCTCTTTCTGTACTTTTCTTATTTCTTCGTGTATTTGAAGATACGTTTTTTTCTGTGCTTGCCTTATTCCAATTGGTTCAGGAACATTCTCACCAGCTATTTCACGTTCGACAAGTACGCTAATTGTAATATCATCGAGCAATATGAGTTTTCTACCTTTAGTGAAGGAATTAAATTGTGGGTATTTCGAGATCGTTTTAGCGAGGCAAGTAACAATATAGGCAGTAAAAGATAGTTTTATTCCTGTCTTTTCATAATACTCCCTGATTAATAATCGGGGAACTGTTATATCTGCCTCTGTCATACAATGGATTGTATTTTTTTCTTTTGTTACAGTAGCAGAAACTGCAACCATTTTTCTTCCGAAACTTAACGGGATTTTTCTATAACCATCCATAATGCTACTTTTGAGTTGATGATAAATAAATTGTCAAACCCGAAAAAATCAAGATAAGTGCAGGAATAATTTTGTGCAAATATAGAATTATTGAGTTAATTGGTTTTTCAAAACTCAATATGGCACCTGTTATAATTTCAATAATAACAAATGCAATAGTTAAAACTATACAAATTACTACTTGATGGCTTAATCCAAAGGATTTTGTCATTTGGCTAATATAAATACTACCCAAAACAATTGTTAATACTGAAATTATTTTGTGGACTGCGAAAATTTTACTGTTCAGCGAACGCCCTGTTTTTGCCAACCAAACTCCTGATAGAATGATTAATAAGAAAGACAAAGTTAGAATTCCGATTTTTATTGTTAAGTTATTCATTATTGTCGGTTTCTAGTAGTGTATAAAAATTCAATCATTTCTTTGTTAACTTCTTCTGGTCGTTCCATATTCAGTCCATGTCCGGCTCCTTCAATTATTACAACCTTTGCATGAGGTAAGGCTTTTAATACACTTGCTCTAAATACTTGCGGGTCTTTATACAATATAGGTTTTCCCCCTGCCATTACTAATACAGGAATATTTATCATGGTCAATTCCTCCTGTTTATAAATTCGATGCATTGGTACATCCGTCATTTTTGTTGAACCAAATTCAATTACATCGAGCATGTGTTCGAACCAAACATTCATTTTTTCGTCGGAATATCCTCCTCCTAACCAATCAAAGAACTTACGGTACTTCTCTCTGTTCGGAAAAAACATAAACGCCTTAAAACCTTTCCATGCAATACCTCCATTCATGGGCATAAAAGTTTCGGAAGGGTCGAGTAACATCAATGATGATATGATTGCAGGGTTTTCGCGTGCCAAAGCTAATGCAAGCCAACTACCATAAGATAAGCCTGCTACAGAAACTTTGTTAATATTAAAGTGATTTATAATTTGGTCAAACCAAATTTTATAGTCTTTAATATCTTTTATTGCTTTACTTTCAGGCTGTCCTTTTCCTCCATAATTAAGCATATCTAATGTATAAACCCTATAATTCTTCGATAATTCTGAAACATTGGCATACCACATTGTAGCATCGGCAAACAAACCTGGTATTAAAACTAATGGTTGACCATTCTCTTGACCTGAAATGATAACATGTGATTTACCGTAATCAGTTACAACATATTCTTCTTTGAAAACAATATTCCAAAGCGCCATTGCTTTGTCATAACTTGCATGGGAAATATTTTTGCCCGTTTCGGTTTTGTAAAGCGAGTTCGGTGCGATGATTTTTTTTGATGTCATACAACTTGATGTAGAAATTACTATTAAAATAATGATTATAATATTTTGATATTGTGCTTTCATATTTTTATTTCTTTTCAATTAAATAATTGTAAAACTGATTTTCTTTTAGCCATTTAGCATAATCCTTTAATTCAAAGTGTGGTTCACCAAGAATTGAATATGTTGCGTATTCATCAACTAAGTGAGACTCCGAAGTGCTATTAAAATAGTCTGACATGTGTTTTACGAACTTAAACCCCTTAATAAAAAGTGCCAAAATCTTGATTATGGACGTTGGCAAGGTTTTTACTTTTGATTTTTCGGAAAAAATGGCAAGAAAATCTTTGGCAGCACTTGAATGTATGTATCCTTTCTTTCCCTGTATCGGAAATTCTTTGAAAAATGCCTTTTCATTGCCAATTGCATTTTTTAAGTGCTGGGTAAAATCGTAGCAATTAGTAAAATAAATTTGATTTGTATCGTTGCCGATTACGGAATATACATTATTTCTGCGATAGAAAACAAAACTATCCAAAAACCAACTGCAATGTAAAATGGTGTAAGGAATACCAGATTCCTTTATCATTTTTTGCCCTTGTTTGCGAATAATATTCGGAATAAACTTAAAACTGTTTTGTGAATCCTGATTATCCAAAGCACCTAAACCCGATATTTGAATAATCTGTTTGATTGTATTTTTATCAACGGCTTTGAGGATATTATCTATGCCTTCTCGTTCTTCGGTAAAAGGAATATTAATGTCTGTGGTAAGTGTAGAAAGGTTGAGATACAAATACTCGGTGTTTTTTAAAGCACTTTGCATCGATTGTATATTTCGTAAATCTGCTTTTACTATCTCAACACTTTCAGAAAAACCAAACATTTTCTTTGCTTTATCCGTGTTGCGAACTATTGCTTTTACCAAAAAACCTGCATTAATTAGGTTTTTTACCACAGGAACGCCAATATTTCCTGTTGCTCCAATTACTGTAATTTGTTTTTTATTGTCCATATTCTGTTGCATTTAAAATTATGCAACAAAATTACTGTGGCTATTAGTAATTATTATTTGACAAAAGTCAAAATCGTATTAAACCTTTTTTCTAATCCGGCTAAGCGTGGCAATATCAACACCTATATAAGACGCGATACAGCCTAATGTAACTCTTTGTAGGATATCTGGATTTTTTTTGCAAAAATCATTGTACCGCTCCTTTGCAGTCATTGTTTGAAACAGCCTTGTCCGTTCTATCATTTCCCTACTTATAGAGTCGGCTAAATCTTTGCAAATCTGATTCCATGCAGGAACTAACTGGTATAACTCTTTTTGCTTTTCAAAACTAATAACCATTAGTTCAGAATCCTCAATTGCTCGGATATTTTCTTTTGAAGGTATCTGGTTATTGAAGCTGTCAAATGATATGATTAGAGAGCCTTCTGGATAAAATTCTGTTGTAATTTCATTGGCAAAGTCGTCAAAAATATAGGCTCTTAATATCCCTTTTGTTACAAAGCCAATGTAATTGCAAACTTTCCCCTCTTTTATAAAGAATTCATTTGCTTTTAAAGTTTGAGGAACATAACTACTCATGGTAAGTATTAATTCTTCCTCTGTTAATTTATATTTTTTTATACTGTCCTTGTCTAATCTCATATCGTTTGCTTGTCGTTTCTTTAGCTTGCCTGTAACGGTTTCGGGCTTTGCGTTCGGGCGGGTTTCGGAGCACAAAACTGTCAACCA
>CAZCIV010000288.1:0-3958 GCA_964498595.1 uncultured Flavobacterium sp. | reverse complement strand
TAACCAATACAAAGATTAAAACAACCAATACGACTAAATAAATAGCAATTTCTACCATTTGAATAATTTATTTTTAGTTAAATAGGTACGCAAATCTACAATTTTTTTTTCTACACAAAAGAATTTCTTGTAAAAATCATTCAGTATATTTGAAAAATTAATATTGGCCAAATCTTTTTTATGACTTACAAGCTGTTTTACAATTTATTACAAAATCATTTTCCGCATCAACCCACTCTAAAACAGGATGTTTTTTTTCAGAAAATTGCCGATTTTATTTTAAACTCGACTTCTGATGATATTTTTGTACTGAAAGGTTATGCCGGAACAGGTAAAACAACAATAATTTCTACCGTAATTAATAATTTAGGCGATGTTAATATGAAAGCTGTACTGCTTGCACCAACAGGTAGAGCAGCAAAAGTAATCAGTAATTATTCTGGAAAACCTGCATATACGATTCATAAGCGAATTTATTTTCCCAAAAAAAATAAAACAGGCGGAATAAGTTTCACTTTGCAACAAAATAAATTTAAAAATACTTTATTCATTGTTGATGAATCATCTATGATTTCGGATAATAATCAAGACTCTAAATTGTATGAAAATGGTTCTTTGTTAGATGATTTGTTTTTTTATGTGGATGCTGGAAATAATTGCAAACTCTTATTAATAGGAGATACCGCTCAGTTACCACCTGTTAATATGAGTGTGAGTCCTGCTTTGGATATTGACTCACTTTCGCTTCATTACCAAAAAAATGTACATCATATTGAGTTGGATGAAGTGATGCGTCAAGCGGAGCATTCTGGCATTTTGTACAATGCTACCCAATTACGAGAATTATTGCATTCGCATTTTATTGATACGTTCCAATTCAAATTAAAAGGGTTTAAGGATATTGTTCGCTTGCAAGATGGTTACGAAATTCAAGATGCAATTCATCAAGCGTATGATAATTATAGTATAGAAGACACAGCTTTTATTTTGCGTTCCAATAAAAGAGCGAATCAATACAACCAGCAAATTAGAGCTTCCATTTTGTCTAAAGAAAGTGAAATTTCAACTGGAGATTATTTAATGGTAGTGAAAAACAATTATTTCTGGTTACCCGAAAATTCAGAAGCAGGTTTCATCGCTAATGGTGATATTGTCGAAATTCTAGAAATCAGAAAAATTCAAGAATTGTATGGATTCAAATTCGCCACCGTAAAAATCAGAATGGTCGATTATCCAAACCAAATTCCGTTTGACACTGTTATTATGTTAGATACGATTATGAGTGAATCGCCTTCATTGACTTATGAAGAATCGAATAAATTGTATCAGGAAGTGTTGTTGGATTATGAAGAAGAACGCCAACAATATAAAAAATTACAGAAAGTAAAAGAAAACCCTTATTTCAATGCGCTTCAGGTGAAATTTTCGTATGCTATTACGTGTCATAAATCGCAAGGTGGTCAATGGAAAACGGTTTTTGTAGAACAACCATATTTACCTGACGGAATTGATTTAGATTATGTCCGCTGGTTATACACCGCCATCACGCGTGCCGAAGAAAAATTATATTTAATCGGATTTAAGGATGAGTTTTTCGAAAATTAATACTTTTGTAATCAAACAAAATCAAACATGAAAATAATAGCTGTAATTCCCGCTCGATATGCTTCCACACGTTTCCCTGCCAAATTAATGCAAGATTTGGGAGGCAAAACCGTAATTCTTAGAACGTATGAAGCAGCTATTTCAACAAATTTATTTGATGATGTTTTTGTGGTAACGGATTCTGATTTAATTTATAACGAAATTATTTCGAATGGAGGTAAAGCCATCATGTCGATAAAAGAACATGAAAGCGGAAGCGACAGAATTGCAGAAGCCGTTGAAAACATGGACGTTGATGTTGTAATTAACGTGCAAGGAGACGAACCTTTTATCAATAAAAAGCCTTTAGAAGAATTAATCGAAGTATTCAAAAACGATACCGAAAAGAAAGTAGATTTAGGTTCGTTAATGTTTCAAATCACTGATAAAGAAGAGATTAATAATCCGAATAACGTAAAAGTTATTACAGACCAGCAAGGTTTTGCTTTATACTTTTCACGTTCGGTGATTCCGTATCCTAGGGAAGAAAATGTAGGCGTTCGTTACATGAAACACATCGGAATTTACGCTTTCAGAAAAGAAGCGTTGATGGATTTTTATCGTTTACCCATGTTGTCTTTAGAAGCTTCTGAAAAATTAGAACAACTTCGTTATTTAGAATACGGAAAACGTATTAAAATGGTAGAAACTTCACATGGAAGCATCGGAATTGATACTCCAGAAGATTTAGAAAAAGCTAGAAAATTGCTAAAAAATTAATCTGTTTTATCACTAAAATAGCCTTTTGTTTTAATTTTTGATGAGAAAAAATTCATAAAAAGAATAACAAAAAACAGAAATAAAAACACTTGCAAAATTGTGAAAACTTTACCTATTGTTGCAACAGGATAATATTCTCCATAACCAATGGTAGATGAAGTAACAAAACTATAATAAACGGCATCAAACCAATTATTTAAAGGTGCATTCAAGTAATCTCCAGTTCTGTAAAATACCGCAAACGATAACACTGATTCTAAATAGTTAAAAAATAATAGCAGCATCGATCTTTTATAAGACCTTGGTTGCGAAAATAAATCGGAAGCAAAAATTAATGTTGGAATGTACAAAACAGTTTCTAACAATATGTAAATTAATACTAAAACGACATAATCATTTGTTTGCCAATCATTTATAAGTATTAAAATAGGAAATACAACTTTAGCCAAAATATAAAAATCCATAGCCAAATCTTTGTATTCGTAACCCATTTTATTTGCAAAATGTTTGATGTATATGCCTGGAAATAGGAGTAGGGAAGAAGATAAAAACAAGCGAACGATTTTTTCAATTCCGTTATCTTCTTCATGGTCATTATTCCAAATAGCTCTTATATTTAGAATAGTTTTTTTCAGAGGACTTATATTGTGATGGGTAATTTTATTTACTTTTCCAACCAATAATTTTTTAACAACACTCATTATGCTAATTTTTTAATGGTAAATAATTCGTTATGCACCTCAATTTTTGGATATAATCTTACCGAATAATTAGTATCAAATTTATTTTTATAATCAACATTTCTTCTTCTATCTTGATAACCTAAAACCATAGTATTAAATAAAATAAATCCATTTACATTAAGTAAAAAGTTAATACGATTAATAAAGAAATCTTCAAATAAAAAGTTGGGCATTGTAGTATCTTGAAAGATATCGATAATGATTAAATCGTATTTTTCTTTGGTTTTTAAAACGAATTCAAAAGCGTCGTCATTCACAATTGAAACATTGTTATAATTTCCTAATCCAAAATATTTTGTTGCTAATTCAATCACATCGGCATCAATTTCAACTCCTGTAATTCTACCTTCAAATTTGATTTCTTTTTTTAGCGTTTCAATTACACTTCCGCCAGCAACTCCTAAAACAAGTATAGAATTGAAATTCTGAATTCTTTCATAACCAATGTATTTCAATCCTTTTTTAAGCACACGTTGCAAGCTTCCGAAAGAATAATTGGTATTCTCTGAATCCAAAACCAAATATCCATTATTCCAGGTAACTTCAAGGTTTTTACTGTAAACCGATTTCTTTTGATGAATTTTTACTGGAAATAAAAAACTAAGTAAGCGCTTAATCATGTAATTTTGTTTGTAATCGTAAATATAATTTTATTTTTGTCTCAAAATAGCCTCACATGAAACAAATTATATACAAATTTATTTTCTGCAAAATTTTTGGTTGGAAAGTAGTTGGAACAATATCACCAATAGTCAAAAAATGTGTCATTATAGCCGTTCCTCATACAAGTTGGTGGGACTTTTTTCTGGGAATTTTTTCTCGTGGAATTTTAAATTTGGAAATTAATTACG
>CAZCIV010000287.1:0-3969 GCA_964498595.1 uncultured Flavobacterium sp. | reverse complement strand
TCGAATCCCCAAAAATATACCATGCTTTGCATCCGTTTATTCATTCGAGGAAATTAAAAGATTCTATAAATGAAAATGAGGCACAGGAGATTATAGAACATTTTTATAAAAATAAAAAAGAGGCTGTTTCAAATATTCAGTTGTTTAAAGATGAAAAACAAAAAAAATATTATTTATTCTTCGAGGAACATAATCAATTAAAAAAAGAAGAGGCTTTCTACTTATATTGCAGTCACAACTTATTTAAAGAATATAAAAACATTAAATTTTACATAAAACAGAAAGTATTTAGTTCTAAATCTAAAGAGCAATCAGAGCATTTTATCCAAAAATCGCAATATGCTCTAGAAAGTTTATCAGCAAAATTAATTAATGAAGTTAATCCAACATCTAATAATGACTTTTTAGAATTATCAAACAATTTAAATAATACTGAATGTCTGAAGATTGCCTATATTTATGTTGAAAAATTACTTCAATTTATTGAGGTTGAATATCAGGAATTCCTTAATGTAAATATCAAAGTACCATACAGAACCATTTTGTTCCATGATAATAAAATGGCTCCGAAATTAGAAAAAGTCAAGTCTATTTTACTGAACTTGAATATAGATCAGGAGTTATTAAAAACAGCGTATCTCCCTATATTAAGATTTTCAACTCTTAGTATTCAAGATAAAATAACATACCAAGAGTTTAATTATTGTTGTGAATATATCAATGAATTAGAAGTATTTTGTAATAACAATTCAATTAATGAAATTGAAAAAAAACTACACTGGTGGCTGCTTAAATTAAACTACAATGATGTAAATTTCTTCTATTGGCTAACTAAAAAGATTAAAGCAGAAGTTAAAGCAGAAGATACAGAATCCAAAAAGATTAACGCACTGTATAAATGTTTAAAATTTGTGAATCAAAACCAAATTCTAATATCTAACCGATATAACAATAAGATTCCAGATATAAAGCAACAAATTACACAATGGATTGAAGAAGAAATTGAATACCGTACAAAAAAAGTACTTTACAATTCAACAAACGAAAATATTCCCAATATTATCAATAACAAAGAAAAAATCCATGTAGGTTTATCTGTTGCCCAATTATCTTGGTTTGTCAATTTATTGGTACAATCTAATATAATCAAAACTAAAAATCAAAAAGACATTATTCGTTTTGTTGCTGATAATTTTCAGACAGATAATCAAAAAGAAATTTCACCTACAAGTTTGTATTCTAAATATTACAATGTAGAATCTAGTACTAAAGAAACAATGAAATTAAAATTAATTGATTTATTAAACAGAACTAAGTAGTTTGTGTTTTTTTTATTTCTAGAATTTCGGTCAACAGATGATAGGTAAATCCCTCCATTTTATAAAATCCCTCATTTGGAATAAGTAATAATTCTTCGAATGTTAATATCGAATTAAGTATCATAAAGTGAATTAATTCCTTACTGGCATTAACTTGTTTCATCTATACTAATTTTATTAAAACAAAACATTATAAAACAACTGCGTGGGTCATCAGAATATCGGTAACAGAGGAACCGGCAAGCACCCACAGCACACAATAAACCAAGCCCACGCATTGCAAGGGCGAATAGTTTATTCGTTAGAGCTGTTTTTTGAAAATTTGCCGGTTTTCTGTTACTCTGAATAACTTTCGCTATATATATCTTAGGAGGTTATACCTCCATTATTTTAACTTCACAAAGTTAGAAATAAAAATGGAATATATTCTATTTTATTATTTTCAACAACTTTTTTTATCACTACAATCCCTTTGTTTATAAGTGTTTTTTCGGGGTTATACAACCCTTGTAACTGGTTTGATAACTTGTAAATATTTCTATTTGTATAAATTTAAAAGATACATACAATGGCTATTCAAAATCAAAATCAGTTTAATTCTAACCCCAATAGAATTTACAGAGATCAATTACTAACAGTTGAAGATTTAAATCAATTTAGAGCACAATTATTAAATGATATTCGAAATCTTCTCAACTCTAATCCTAATAACCTAAATCAATCTAAACAATGGTTAAAATCAAATGAAGTTTGCAAACTATTAGGAATTTCTCCCAATACGCTTAATAAATTTAGAATAAATGGAAGTCTTAAACCAAAAAAAATCGGACGTCTAGTTTACTATAACATGGAAGAAATTTCTAAAATGTTAAACCAATAATTTTCTTCAAACGCATAAAACATATCGAAAAATACAAAACATTAAAGCAATGAACTATATAAAGCACCTTACTGCATTCTTTGATAAAATAATTCCAGACCAGGATCTTAACCCAACTCATATAAGTTTGTACATAGCACTCTTTCAAGCTTGGAACATAAATCGTTTCAAAAATCCAATAAGTATTACTAGAGATGAAATGATGCGAATAAGCAAAATAAGCTCTAAAGCAACATATCATAAATGCATGAGAGATTTAAATGAAAAACAATTAATAAAATACGAGCCTTCATATAATCCATATAGGGGTAGTTTGGTAGTATTATTTGATTTTTCAGAAGTTCCAAAAAGAAGCAAAAAAAAAGACACACCTAGTAAAAAAAATTACCATGTTAATGAACAAGTAGTAAACAAGTATCAAACAAGTAATGAGACAAGTAGTGAACCTAGTACTGAACAAGCATTAGTACCTTCAATAAACTATATAAACAATACAAACAATTTAAACATAAAAAACGATTTAAACATAAACGCAAGCGAGCAAAATTTTGAAAGTAAAATTGAAAAAAAATATTCAATTGAAAAAAATATCATACCAAACGAAATTGAAGATGCTTCCAAACAAAAAAAGTTGCGCGAAAAAAATAAAGGTTTCAGTGAGCCAGACCTTCCAACAGTAAAAGAATATTTTGTCCTTCAAAATTTTCCAGAAATAGAAGCGCTTAAATTTTTCAATTACTTCTCTAGCATTGGGTGGTTAGTTGGAGGTAAATCTCCAATGACAAACTGGGAAGCTGCAGCTCAAAATTGGATGCTTAATGCAGCAGTATTTAACCAGGATAAATCCAACCAAAACCAAAACCAAAACAACAGGGCAAAACAATTAAACTCGGTAACAGATAAAAATTACGATGAACCGCTCTAAACGATTCCTAGTGTAAAATATTTTTTAAAAATATAAACCATGACAGAAAACACAAACAACCACTATAACTACAAGCAAATAATTGCTAGTTTAGAAAAAAAAGGGATAGAATTATACGGCAATCATTTCAAAATTTTAGAAGCCGATTATCCCATTATTTGCAGGCTAATTGCTTATTTCCTTCAAGATGAAATTTCATGTTATCAATACGGTATTGACCTCAACAAAGGCTTACTACTTTCTGGACCTATTGGTAGCGGCAAAACAACATTAATGAATTTAATGAAATTAATTGCAAAACCAGATAATAAGTTTTCTGTTAAACCTTGCAGAGAAATAAGCTTTGAATTTATTCAGGATGGCTACGAAGTAATTCATAGGTATTCAAAAGGAAAATTATACCAATCAGATACAAGAACCTATTGTTTTGACGACTTAGGAACAGAAAACAACCTCAAGTATTTTGGTAACGAATGTAATGTTATTGCAGAAATTATACTTTGTCGTTACGATTTATTCATAAACAAAAAACTAAAAACCCATATTACAACAAACCTTTCAGCATCAGAAATAGAAAAAAATTATGGAAACAGAATTAGAAGTAGGTTAAGAGAATTATGTAATCTAATTGCATTTGATAAAGCAACTCCTGATAAAAGAAAATAACATAAATTTAAAAGAGCTGAGCATGAACAAACAACTAAACCCTCGCCAAATAAAAACCATCCAAAATTTCTGGACCTGGTTCCAACAAAACGAACAAGCAATTTACCACGCCTACAAACTCGGAATAAATTCCGATGAGGTAATAGAAAACCTACATCGAAACCTCAACTATGTTTCAA
>CAZCIV010000286.1:0-3981 GCA_964498595.1 uncultured Flavobacterium sp. | reverse complement strand
TTTTCCTTTTCGAGCTACAACCACTTGAAGTCCAGGCGTCATTTTCTTAGAAATAGCATGATTAGCAATGGAATCAATTTTTGTCAATATTTTAGAATTCATGCCTACGTTTTCTGGAATTGTAAATCCTAAACGTTTGATTTCTAATGTTTCAATTCCTTCATTAACTTTAAATTCGTCATCAATTGAAACAGGTAATTTCCCTTTTGCTCCCATAGCTCCGAATATAATTTGTGGCGCAATTGTTTGGGAAATATCATTGTTTTGATAAGCAATTACAATTGTTTCAATATCTTCGAAGTTTTTTAAATTCGTAAGCGAATATGGTTTTGTGAAACAAGTTAAAATCACATCGTTTTGCTTAGCAATTTGGTTAATCCAAAGCATTTCTTTGAAATTCAAATTGTGATTTCTCCATGCGCCATCTTGTTTGTGATATCCAATGATTACTTTTGTATAATCTTGTAATTGCACTAAAACCGAATCTAAATTTTTGTTTGTAATTTCACTAATTGAAGCGTAATTTCTCAAATTAGCTAAAAATGTATCTGATTTATCGTTTCCTAATTTAATATAAGCAATTTTCTCTTTTTCAATATCGCGAATAGGAACTAATTTATCATGATTTTTGATTACTGTTACTGCGTTTTCGTATAATTTATAATTCAAAGCGTCATATTCAACTGCATTCAAATCTTGATACAAATTATCTAAAACGATTGGTTGATAGTTGTTCAAGTTCGCTTTGTATTTATGCGCTAAAATCTTTTTTACCGAATACATCAAACGATCTTCTGTAATAATTCCAGCATCGAAAGCTTCTTTGAATTTTTTAATCGCAACAGGAACATTTTCCGCAAATAACAATACGTCATTTCCTGCTAAAAATGCTTCTAAATCAATATCACCAGGTTTTTTAAAATTACTTGCGCCTTTCATATTCAAGGCATCGGTAAAAATTAAACCTTCAAATTGCAATTCTTTTTTAAGAATAACAGTAACTACAGGATAGGAAATAGATGTTGGGTAATTTTCTCTAGGCTCTAAACTTGGCACATTTAAATGCGCCACCATAACACTAGTTAATCCATTTTTAATCAATTCTTTATATGGAAAAAGTTCTACGTCATTTAATCGATTTCTATCAAAATTTACAACTGGTAATGTATGATGTGAATCGGTTGAAGTATCGCCATGACCTGGAAAATGTTTCGCTGTTGCATAAACGCCCTCGTCTTGTAAACCTTTCATTAAAGCAATGGCTCTAGCGGTTACGTTTTCTTTAGTTTCTCCAAACGAACGATTGCCAATAATTGGATTTTTTGGATTCGTATTGATGTCAACAACTGGAGCAAAGTTGAAGTGAATTCCCATTCGCTTTGATTGTTTTGCCATTTGATTTCCAGCTTTTTCAATCAATTTCATATCTTGAACTGCACCTAATGTCATGTTCCAAGGATAACGATAAGTTGAATCTAATCGCATGCTTAAACCCCATTCGGCATCAATTCCAATGAACAATGGTACTTTTGATTTTGCTTGATATCTATTGGTTAATTTAGCTTGACGCACTGGTCCGCCTTGAAAGAAAATTAAACCTCCAATTTTATATTCTTCTACTAATTTATCAATGGATTTATTGTGTGCTTCATCTTTATTAGAATATGCAGCAACCATAAACAGCTGCCCAACTTTTTCTTCAAACGAAAATTGGTTGTAAATACTGTCGACCCAAACCTGTTGTGAAACTACTTTTTTAGCAGTTAAAACAGGTTTAGTTTTATTTTGGGAAAATGATATATGTATAAAAACTACCGAAAACAGTAGGGTAAGCACTCTTTGCATAAATAATAGTTTGATTTTTTAACTTAGAACTAAATCAATGCCAAAATACTACATCTTTGCTTTAAAATAAAGTGTTTTAGGTTTATTTTATGAAGAAAGTTGTTAACGATTTTTTTTTTACTTTTTAGAGGACTTAAAAATTAGCTTATCAAATCGATATGGCGATCGTGATACCCTAAAAGATATAAAACACCATCTAAACCAATGCTTGAAATAGAACTTTGTGCATTGTCTTTTACTTTTGGTTTTGCATGAAAAGCAATTCCTAAACCAGCTAAATTTAACATGGGTAAATCATTAGCGCCATCACCAACAGCAATGGTTTGGTTAATATGAATTCCTTCTTTGTGTGCGATTTCTTTTAGATATTCGGCTTTTTTATTTCCATCTACAATTTCACCAATAAATCCACCGGTTAATACACTATCTTTGATTTCTAATTCATTGGCATAAACGTAATCAATGCCCAATTCTTTTTGAAGATATTTTCCAAAATAGGTAAATCCACCTGATAAAATTGCGGTTTTGAATCCGTATGATTTTAAAGTATCTATTAATCGTCTAGCTCCTTTAGTTATTGGTAAATTGATTGCAACTTCTTTTAAAACTTCTTCTTTTAAGCCTTTTAAAAGCAACATACGTTGTTTGAAACTCTCTTGGAAATCAATTTCACCTTGCATGGCTGATTCGGTGATTGCTTTTACTTGCTCTCCAACTCCAGCTAGTTCAGCTAATTCATCAATAACTTCGGTTTGAATAAGTGTTGAGTCCATATCAAAGCAAACCAAACGTCTGTTTCTTCTAAAAATATTATCTTCTTGAAAGGCAATATCTAAATCTAATTCACTTGAAATTTGCATGAATTTAGAAGTGAATTCAGATTTATCTTGAATAGCACCTCTAATAGATAATTGAATACAAGCTCTCGGATAATCGTCTTCCTTTACAAGAGAAGTTCTTCCAGTTAGACGTTTAATTGCATCAATGTTCAAATTCTTTTCAGAAATAACTTTTGTAACTTGAGAAATGTGCTCAGCGGTTAATTTATCACCTAAAAGTGTAACAATGTAGCGATCTTTACCTTGTAAATTTACCCAGTTTTCATAATCCTCTAATGCTACAGGTGTAAACTTGGCTTTAATACCTAATTCATACGATTTAAATAATAAATCTTTAAGAACAGCAGCAGACTTTTTACCCGATTTTATTTGAAATAATATCCCTAAAGACAACGTATTATGAATATTTGCTTGACCAATATCTAAAATTTTAGCATCATATTCAGCTAAAACTGCGGTTAAAGATGAAGTTAATCCGGGTTTATCTTGACCCGAAATATTCAATAAAAAAATCTCGCTATCCATGAAAGTAGTAAAAATTGAATTAAAAAAATCGATTGTGCCAACTTTCACTTGCAGGAACTTCCCAAAAATCGTTTAACTCACCTAATGTATTCAATAAATTATTAAATACAATCGTATTTTCTGAAACTGCTTTTTCTTTAGCCATTTTTTTAAATTCGATTAGTGGTTTAAAAGCAACATGCTCTCCTACTTTAAATGTAACATTCATTTTATCTAATAAATCTACATTATATTTTTGTTCTAAACTTTGTATGAATTGAACCGAAGCATCAATAGAACAACCCGTTGCTGATTGTATATTTTGATTTACTGCAATAATTATAAAACGATTGTATCGTGTTATAAATGAAGCTTCAAGACTTTGACCGTGTGAAGACCAATTATCCAAGAAAATCTTTAATTCCTCTTCAATTTCTTGAATTTCTTCATCAGAAAACTTTCTATTAGATTGATAAATCCAAATTTTTGATTCTTCTGGTAAGGTCTCAAATGGTACAAACATGATTATTTTTTTATAATATCAGTAACTATTTTATACGTAACAAATTTGCCTAATTTAGCATCAAATAACTCCATTTCATAATATGAAACTTCAACAGCATCAGCTATTTTTAACACTTTATCTGTAAGTAAAAAAGCATTATCAAAACTACTTAAAAGAATAAATTGATTGTTTTTTCCAGAATCTTCTTTAACAATAAAAGTTATAAATTGATCAAAACGAATTTCTGAAACTTTTCCAGATACAAGCAAATCAGGATCAGATTCAACT
>CAZCIV010000285.1:0-3990 GCA_964498595.1 uncultured Flavobacterium sp. | reverse complement strand
AAGTTTGTTTTAGTTTGGGAAACACCGGTTCAATTTCGAATCGGTGTTTCTTTTTTTATCTGATAACCAATTATTTTTCTATTTTTGAAACAAATGCAACCCAATGAAAGAATTTACAACCCAAGAAAAACTAAAACATTTATTATCGTTTCCAGTAATTATAGCAGCTTTAGGCTACTTTGTAGATATTTACGATTTACTACTTTTTGGAATTGTTCGTGTTCCCAGCTTAAAAGACTTGAATTTAGATATAGACACCGCAGGAACAATGATTCTAAATTTTCAAATGGTTGGATTGTTATTAGGTGGAATTCTTTGGGGTATTTTGGGCGATAAAAAAGGTAGACTTTCCGTTTTGTTTGGTTCCATATTAGTGTATTCTTTAGCGAATATTGCTTGCGGATTTTTGCCTCATTTCCCTATCGAAGATAAAACCATGTTATACGCATGGTTACGATTCATTGCTGGAATTGGTCTAGCAGGTGAATTAGGTGCCGGAATTACTTTAGTATCTGAATCGTTACCAAAACAATTGCGCGCTATCGGAACTTCAATTGTGGCAGGATTTGGATTACTTGGAGCTGTTGTAGCCCAATTAACAGTTGAATTAGCTGGTGATTGGACGATTGCTTATTTCATTGGCGGCGGATTAGGATTAATGCTTTTAGTGTTGCGAATCAGCGTAGCAGAATCTGGGATTTACAACGACATCAAACATGATTCAGACATCAAAAAAGGAAATTTCTTTTCGTTTTTTACCAATTGGAATCGTTTTGTAAAATACATTAAATGTATTGCCATTGGATTACCTACTTGGTTTTGCATCGGAATTTTAGCTGTGATGGCGAATCAATTTGCTGTAGTTATGGGAATTGAAAATATTCAACCTGGAAAGGCTATTATGTGGGCTTATGTAGGAATTTCCATTGGAGATTTCGCAAGTGGATTTATTTCGCATTGGCTACATTCTAGAAAAAAGGCTATTGTTTACATGATGTTATTTACCATTATCGGAGTAGTTTTAATGCTTTATGGCGGAACAAAATCGGAAAACATGTACTACTTCTATTGTGCTTGGTTAGGATTAGGAACAGGTTATTGGGCTATGTTTGTAACGGTTGGAGCAGAACAATTTGGAACCAATATTAGAAGTACTGCAACCACCACCATTCCTAATATGGTTCGCGGATTAGTTCCTGTGATGTTATTAGCATTTGATGGTTTAAAGGTCAATAATGGAGTTATAACGGCAGCTGCCATAGTGGGTTTCTTTGCTTTTGGGTTAGGCATTTACTCTACCCTAACTATTTCAGAAACCCATAATAAAGATTTAGATTTCATTGAATAATTTCATTAAATTTGATTAACTAACCAAAACTAGTCATTATGAACAAAATTGTTTTAAAAAACGGATTATTTGGAAGCCTTATCGTTTCTGCATTATTACTATCTGTTACTTTCTATATGAAAGCAAATCCAGAAAAAGAAGTAAGCATGTTTTTTGGATTTGCAGGAATGCTACTTGCTTTCATCTTTGTGGTATTAGGAATTAAACAACAACGAGATACAAACAATGGTTTCATTTCTCTTGGAAAAGCTTTTCTAACTGGTTTTTGGATAACATTAATTATTTCAACCATTTATGTGATAGTTTGGCTAATTATCTTTTATAATTTCTTCCCAAATTTTGCAGAACATTATACAGATATGGCTATTGCAAAAGCAAGTCCAGATGAAGTGGCTCAAGTAACCGAAGATATGAATTCCTTTAAAGAGATGTATAAAAGTCCAATTATGGTTATATTATTAACTTACATGGAAATACTTCCATTAGGAATTGTATTTTCGTTAATAAGTGCTTTAATTTTAAAGAAAAAGCAAATTAACTAAATGAAAAAATTACAACTTTATTCTCTATTATTCTTTGTCGGATTATTAATTTCTGGAATTTGTCCAAAAGAATATTTTACTTGGTTTTTAGAGGTTATACCTGCCATTATTGGATTCGCAATTTTAGCTTTTACCTTTAAACGCTTTCAGTTTACCAATTTTACGTACTTTTTTATTCTCATTCATTGCTACATCTTATTCCTTGGCGGGCATTACACTTACGCTGAAGTACCACCATTTGAATGGATAAAAGAAACGTTTCATCAAACTCGAAACAACTACGATAAAGTTGGGCATTTTGCACAAGGTTTTGTTCCAGCTATGATTGTTAGAGAATTATTCATTCGAAAAAATGTTGTTTCAAATAAGAGTTTCTTTAACTTCATTATAGTAGCGGTTTGTTTAGCAATAAGTGCCGCTTACGAATGGTTAGAATGGGGTGTTTCATTATCAACTGGTGAAGGTGGCGATGCGTTTTTGGGAACACAAGGTTACATTTGGGACACACAATCGGATATGTTGTATGCTACCATCGGTGCCATTTGTATGCTGATTTTCTTCAGTAAAAAACAAGACAAGGCTATTCAAGAGCAATTTAAAACTCAATAAAAAAAATACAAACTATAAAAATGTTACAACTTAACTTCTCTCCTTTCCCAATATTAGAATCAGAACGATTACACTTTAGAAGATTAACAGATACTGATGCTCCTGAAATTTTTGCACTTAGAAGTAATCCAGAAACTATGAAATTTATTCCAAGACCTTTAACTGCAGATATTGAAGATGCTTTGGCGCACATAAAATTGATTAACGATAAAATTGATGAAAATTTAGACATCAATTGGGCAGTTACTGAAAAAGGAAGCGATAAATGTATAGGACTCATAGGGTTTTACAGAACCCAACCTGAACATTTCAGAACCGAATTAGGCTACATGATTTTACCTGAACACAATGGAAAAGGTTACGTTACAGAAGCCGTGAAAACCTTATTGAATTTTGCTTTCAACACTTTAAATTTTCATTCTATCGAGGCTGTTATCGATTCTAGACATATTGCTTCGGAACGCGTTTTACAAAAAAATGGTTTTGAAAAAGAAGCTCATTTTAAAGAAAACTTTTATTACAATAACGAATTTACGGATACCGTAATTTATGGCTTGTTAAAACGAAATTTCAACAAATGATTGTAACTATAACAAATAACAAAATTTCAGCATCAATTGATACAATAGGTGCCGAATTAATTCGATTGGAAAAAGACAACCAAAACTGCATTTGGACAGTTGATGATACTTATTGGAATAAAACTTCACCTATTTTATTTCCTATTGTAGGTCGCTTAAAAAATGATTCTTACAAGTACGATGGTAAGACTTACGAACTCCCACGTCACGGTTTTGCCAGAAATTTCGAATTTCAAATTCTGAATAAAACAGAAAACTCCATAATTTTTGTATTAGACAGTAATTCCGAAACTTTAAAAAATTATCCGTTTGAATTTCAATTGCAGTTGGAATATGAATTGGACGGAAATGAATTAAAAATGAAGTATTCCGTTGAAAACAAATCGCAAGTAACGATGCCTTTTTCTATTGGAGCTCATCCAGCATTTGCAATTGAAAATTCATTTTCTGATTATTCTTTGAAATTTAACCAAACCGAAGAATTTACATCATATGAATTGGATAACGAGCAATTTAGCAATTCATTCAGAAAAATAAATTCAGAAAACGGACAGATTAATTTAAACTATTCGCTTTTTGAAAAAGATGCTTTGGTTTTCAAACATTTACAATCAAACAAACTAACACTTTTAAAAAAGAATGAACCTGTTCTTTCCGTTCAGTTTGAAGGATTTCCCTATTTAGGAATTTGGACCAAACCTAACGCTCCGTTTTTGTGTATTGAACCTTGGTGTGGTTTAGCAGATAATGTAAATCACAACGGAAATATTTTTGAAAAAGAAGGAATTAATTTGTTGCAACCAAATGAAACTTTCACTAGAAAAATTAATATATTAATATAAAAAATCCCTAATTTTGGGACTTTCATTACTAGTTAAATAATTTTATAAATTCTTTTTACTGGTATTAC
>CAZCIV010000284.1:0-4015 GCA_964498595.1 uncultured Flavobacterium sp. | reverse complement strand
TGACTCAAAAGCAAACCTATATTTACGGAATTATAATTTCAATTTTTTTAGGTTTTTATGATGGTTTTATAGGTCCAGGAACGGGAAGTTTACTAATTATGGCTTTTATTGCAATTCTTGGCTTCGATTTTTTAAAGGCGAATATCTATGCGAAATTAGTCAATTTGGCTACCAACATTGGTTCAATAACTTTATTCGTTTTAAAAGGAAAAATCATCTGGACGATTGCTATTCCTATGGCAATTTGTAATGTTACCGGTTCGTGGTTAGGCGCTAGATTGGCTATTTCTAAAGGCAACGGATTTATTCGTGTTTTCTTTTTAATTGTGGTAGGATTGGCGTTGCTTCGTTTTGGATATGATGTATTTTTTTAATAGAAAGAATTAAAAGAGTTAAATTCTTTGTTCTAATTTGTAATATTATTTTTTTAAGATAAAATTAAAATCCCGAGCTCATGCACGGGATTTAAATTTTAACTGGTTTTAAAAAGGAAGATTTTTAAAATATATTAATTTCCTAATCCAATAAAATTTCCTGAAGTATCAAAGCGAAGCTCAGTATTGTTTATTAAATCAACATCATATCCATAAGGTTTTTTATCAATATTCTCAATAGGGAAAGTAGGGTAGTTTGTATTAATATAGCTAACGATTTCCTCATCTATAAAACTAGTTGGAATTGATAGTCCATTCCCGTCAACTTCTGTCCATTCTCCTATTCGATTGAAATCAATTGTAATACCGTTGTTTACAAATATTTCATAATATTCATCAAATGATGAAACATCTTTTGTAGCTCTATTTACTTGAAAACCATTAAAATTTGTTTGTAAAAAGGTTCTGGATTGTTCTGGCAATTCTGTAATTTCAATCATTACTTCTCGGCTGTCTGAATCGTCAGAATTACAAGAGCTTGTAATAAAAATTATACTTGTAGTAGCTAAAATGTTTAATAGGCTTTTTTTCATAGTTTTAATTTGTTTTAAATGTTTAATCAATGGTTCTAAATTCTCCTTTTGAATTAAATTCTAATTCTAATCCGTTGGAAAGTTTAATTTCCTCTCGGTTAAAAATTCCTTTTTCAATTTTTACAATGTGTGTGTTTGGAAATTTCTCCTTAACGTAATTAGCAATAGAAGGTTTTACAATTTTGGAAGGAATCGCATTTCTTTTACAGTCAATTTCTGTCCAATTTCCTTCGCTATTAAAATCAATTTCTGATCCATCTGCAAATTTTACTGAGTAATCTGTTGAAATTAATTCTTTGTCAGCAACAATATAATCGATTATTTTGTCAGAAAAATGAGTGCTAATTAATTTTTGAGCACTAAGGGGTAATTGCTTTTTAGTAATAATCGATTCTTGAGCATTAGTTGTAAAACTTACCAATAAGATACAGTAAGTAAAAAATAGTGTGGTTAAACTTTTCATGTGTATTGATTTAATAATTAACACCACAAAGTTCTAACACGATTTAGGAAAGAATTAGGAATTTTTAATTTTTAAAGAAAATATATGAAAGGGATCCTCAAAAGCATAAGAAACATCCATGTTGCTATGATTGTCTATAATTGTTTTAACTATTGATAATCCTAATCCTGTAGATAAATGATCTTCTGATTCTTTATAAAAACGGCTGAAAATATCTTCTGAATTTAAAGGTGTTTTTCGTTTAGAAGTATTCTTGATTTTTAAAGAAAGATTGTCAATTTCAATAATAATTTTTCCGTTGTTTATATTGTATTTTATGGAATTTTTGATGAGGTTTGATAGTAACGAATACGCCAAATCTTTGTTGATTAAAGTTTTAAATTCACCATTTTCTATCAGTTCTAATGCTATAGATTTAAATTCTAAGATACTGTTAAAATCGGAAATCATAGTTTTAACAACAGTATTAAAAACTACTTCTTCTTTATCTTTAAATTGTTGGTTTTCTATTTTGGAAAGCATTAAGAGCGATTGATTTAGAGTTGACATTCGTTTTAATGTATTCCTAATTTGATTAATTTCTAGATAATTTTTTTGTGTCAATTCATCGCTTTCTAATAACACATCTATTTGATTAAGGGCTATAGCAATCGGTGTTTGTAGCTCATGAGATGCATTTTCAATGAATTGTTTTTGTTGGTAAACTGAATTTTCATTTCGAGAAATCATTTTGGCAATCTCACTATCCAAAAGCTTAAATTCAGTGATTGGCGTTTTATTTGAAATTAATTTTTTATTTTGCCCAAATTGATAATCACTTAAATAATTAAGTGTGGAATAAAAGGGTTTCCAAATCTTTTTTAAAGAGATGTTATTAATGATAAGAATACTTGCAATAATAAGGATATATAGAATTACTAAAGCAATTAAAAGGGATTCTATAAAATCATCTTCTTCTACAGTAGCAGTTCTTATTTCAAGTTTATGATGGTTGCCATTTTTATCAATAAAATAAGTTTCTAAAACTCTGTATGGTTCCATTTCTTCATCATATTCCATGAAGAAGTTTTCATTTCTAAAGCTATCGGTTTCAAGGTAGTCCTTTACCAAAACGGGAGTAATTCGATATTGATTTAAATCAAATTGATGCTGTTTCAAAATAGATTCATTCTCGTAAGCTTTTCTAATGATTTTAATTTTTTGGTCTTTTAATCCGTCATCAGTATTATCATATAACTCCTCTAACATTAGAGCATAAAAAAGACTTGTCCATACCGCAATTACAATCAGTAATGCAGTTGCTAAAAATTTGAGCGTGTAATTTTTTAAAGTGATACTCATACCAATTTATAACCAATCCCATAAACAGCCTGAAAATCGGCATCTGAATGAGCTTCTTTTAGTTTTTTTCTTAAGTTTTTTATCTGCGAATAAATAAAATCTAAACTATCCGCTTGGTCTATATGATTTCCCCAAACAAGCTCTGCGAGTGTAGTCTTTTGAAGTGTTTTTTCGGGTCTGATTATAAAATAGTAAAGCAAATCAAATTCTTTTCGATTCAAAAATAATGGGTGTTTATTCACAAAAACTGTTCGTTCCTCTGGGTTAAGAGTAATATTTTTAAATGAAATACTTTTTTTTCCTTCTTGATTTTTTCTTCTAATTGCTGCTTTTATTCGAGCGTGAAGTTCTAATAAGTTATAAGGTTTTGCAAGATAATCATCGGCTCCTAAATCCAAACCTAAAACTTTATCTTCTATTGCATCTTTAGCAGATAAAATAATTACGGGAGTCTCTTTGCCTGTTTTCTTTAGAGCTTTTAAGATGTCAATCCCATTTCCATTAGGTAGCATAATATCAAGTAAGATACAATCATAATCATATACGCCTATTTTTTCAATTCCCGATATATAGTCCATGGCAGTTTCGATAACATATTTCTCCGATTCCAGAAATTTTGTTAGTGAAGAAACTAATGCAGGTTCGTCTTCAATTATTAATATTTTCATAAATCAATTTAGTAAAGCTTGCAATGTTATTGCTAAATTTAGGAAAAAAATAGGAATCAGTCTTATTTTATAAATGTTTCTTACCTTAGTTCTTATTTGTTTACCCCGATTTTTTCAATTTTTAACGTCCCAGTTAATTCTTTTGAGTAGTTTTACTATTCCTCAAGAAATGATTTATTTGAATCTTATTTTTAATTGTAGTAGGATTGGCGTTGCTTCGTTTTGGATATGATGTGTTTTTTAAATAAAAAAGCACTCCTTTATCGAAGTGCTTATTACTATTTTCTTAAAACTTTAATCCAAACATCACACCATCACCTTGATATCCGTTTTGGTAACTTCTTACATAATCAACACGCAAGAATCTAAATTTACCCCAACCAATATTATCAAATCCTACAGTGAATTCTTGATACGGTTTCATATTTGGAATGTTCAATTGGTGAAATCCTCCAATTAAATTCCATTGCAATTTGTTTAATAATGGAATCTTATTCATAATGTAGCCTTTAAAGTTATGTTCAATATGCGTTTCCAAATACGCATCATTTGTAGAATGACTATAATAAGGTAACA
>CAZCIV010000283.1:446-4016 GCA_964498595.1 uncultured Flavobacterium sp. | reverse complement strand
GGAGGGCGAGTTTATTTTAACAAACTTAATTTTAACATTTTTTAACATACGTTATAGTTTTTTATTTAAAATAATTTTGTAATTTTGTATTGTAAAATTAAATTTAAAAAAAATATGTCAAAAATTGAAAAATTATGTGAATGTTGTAATGAACCATTCATGGCTGATTCCAGAGAATTAAATAGAGGAAATGCTAAGTATTGTTCATTATCTTGTGCAGCTAAAATGCCAAAACAATTAAAATACAAACAAATATGTAAACATTGTGGAAAAGAATTTAACACTGCTTCCAAAAATGCTAAATATTGTTCAGATTCCTGTAAACAAAAAAACTTTAGAGCAAAACAAAGGACTATATCTCTAGAAAGTTCTTCTATAAAACATTTCTACAAAATCTTTGAAAAAATACCATGTGAATTATGTGGTTGGGACAAAACAAGTAGAGATCTACATCATATAATAGAAGTCTCTAACGGAGGATTAAACACATTAGAAAATTTAATATGTGTCTGTCCTAATTGTCACAGAATGATTCACGAAAACCTCATTTCTAAGGATGATTTAAATAAAATCATTAAAACCCGGACTATATCATCATCTTAGCCGACTGCTAAGAGCTGGACGCTTTTTCACTTAATCATTACATTAAGCTACTTCCTGTTATTAAGATATATCGCTATACCTCAGGTAGTCTCTGAACCTTCCTACTCTGTAGGCTTGGCTGCTGATCGACATATAATAAAAAATCCCAATTCTTAATTGAGTTAGGATTTTTTTTATTACTTAGTTTTCCAGCAATTCATCCAGTTTAATCGACAGAATTACTTCTGAAGCGACCCATTACTTAAGTCGAACCCTCGTCCAAACAACTTTCACAATACATTTTCTTTTACATGCTTAGTGTATTTAAATAGTTACACTTCTATTAGGGCCAACCAAATCAACTAAGGCTAGCAACTCCACCACTCAATTTAATCTAATTGAGAAATCTTTTACTACTTTTCTTGTTCCAGCCTAAGCAGCGAGACGAGCGCTAACGCGCTGAGGGAAAGATACAACTTTGCCTGTTATGGATTGTGTTATTTTAAGGTATAACTACCTGCATGAAAATATACCATTACTAGATGCTGTCAAAACCAGTCACCCCCTTTAAATATCCTACTTATCAGACGCAGTAAGAACTTTGCCTATTAATTTGAGTAACCATATTGACACAGCTACACCATACATAAAACTAGGAAGTTGAAAACCGTAAATTAAAATAAAAACAATAAGAAGTGTTATAATTATAAATATTTATCAATTAATTCTTTGCAGTGTTTACTAGGTTCTATAATCTGTTTTCCTCCATACAAATCTTTAAAACTAATTAATTTGTTATAAAGGATTAATATTTCATCTTTAATCTCCTCAACTTTATACTTAGAAGTTAAGATATCTAGGTATTGGTTTATAGTTTTTGATTTTCCCATATTAAACTACTATCGGTGTTTCATCATAGAATATAACATCTACTTTATTTGCTATACTGTTTAATTGGGGATAATGAGCCTCTTCTATAACAGTTCTCAGAAAACAAGTATCTGGATTTTTTAATGCATTATGGTTTTTAGGAAGATTTTCAGTACTTTCAAATTTCTTAAATACTTTAATTCTTTTGAAAAAAGCCCCTCTTTTAAACCTTGATGGGTAATCTCCCCAATATACATCAGCTTCATCAATCATTTTTTTGACTAATTGTGAAGTATTTAGATTCAAACATTTCTTATGTCCAAAAAGATTATTGGCGCTCATAAGAATAGAATTTCTTATTGCATCATTTTCTCTCCACAGCAACTGAGCTACAGCATCTTTTAAAGTAGGAGTTTGATATATCCTACAATCAAATATAGCTAATGGTTTTTTATTAGAAATTTTAACTTTTACAAGCTCATTAAAAAAATTAGCTGCATATGAAGGAAGTTTGGATAAAATTTTCTGCTTTTTACCATTGTGATAAATTTTAGAATTTCTAGAATCTGAGTATAAAATTAAAGTAATTTCATCACTTTGAGTATATCCAATTATTGCCCCAGTTTCTTTTATTAAAAATTTAGTTAATTCATCCATAACTTCATAATACTTTTCATCAAAAGGATAATCTAAACCTTTAGTCCAATTATGAAAATTAACTCCATCAAGACGAATTATTACAGGCAAGGTTGGTATCATAATTTCAGGAGAAAAATTTACTTCAAGCCATTTACACCAAGAAGATAAAGAATCGATTTCTTTTTTCATAAAGATTGATTTAAAATTAAAATTGTACCCGAAGCCGGACTCGAACCGGCACGACCGCAATGGCCAAAGGATTTTCTTACCACTATAGTTTTCACTACCAATTAATTGTTTGTGGTCTGGACTATATCTTCATCCTTGCGGATGTATCTGTATTTAGTCTCTACGGCTGGAACATTACTCCCTATGCCTCGGTATTACCATCATCATTACATGTTAAGGTTTCACCGATATCCAGATATTCTACTTCAAGAATTTCTTCTTGAGCACTCATGCCTATGTTTTTTCCTCTATAATTGTCAGTTTGTGCATGACAACTGAAAAACATTTTACGGCTGTAGTTTTATTTCAAACTACTTTCTAAGTCCTTCGTGTCTACCAATTCCACCATTCGGGCTTATTAATTTTACGTATTAAGTTTATATAACTTTTTTAAGTTAAAAAAACTATTTGGATGATTTTCAATCACACCGCTAATTTGATTATTAAAATGTGGGTTAGGCTCTATACTTATAAGTTTTCCTAGTAATTTAAAATTTGATTTAAATTTTTTATAGACAATATCACCAATGTTAACATCTTGATTAAAACTAACTTTATAACGAGAACTTTTAAATTTAGTTCTTTTAGCTAAATTTACGGCATTTTTCTCATTAAATTTTAATGGGTCAATGCTATTACCTTTTCTAATATTACATAAATAACACATGGGTTGTAAATTATCAAGATTATTTGACCCTCCTTTAGATTTAGGAATTATATGGTCTACAGTTATAGGGTAAAAATCGTCAGTATACAAATCAACATGAATTCTACCTTTTTTCTCACCTAAAGCTAACTGAGTTCCTTCTATCCCGCAAGATACACATTTACATCCTTTTAATCTAAAAACAATCATTCTTCTATGATTTTTATAAGTAGTATGTAAAAGACTTAAAGGAAGCACTTTTAAAATTTTATAATTAAAGTATTGAGCAACCATAGTTAAAAATTTAAATATTAGTGATAAAGATTGAATAAAATACCCTGGACAAATTAATGTCCAGGATATTTTTTTTCAGATTACAAATCGGCCAATTTTTTCTCGAGTTCTTCAACTCCCAGGTTTCGCAGATTTTCTTCTTTCTTTTCTTCGATAAGATTAAGAAGTTTTTCGCGTTGACGTTTTCTCTCAGCTTCTGTTCTCACATTTTCAAGTTCATTTTTCTTTTCAAGATAAATGTCTTTAAGAATTGCGAATCTCAGTTCATTCTCAGTATCCACTGTGTTTTTTTCATCCAAGAATGCCAACTC
>CAZCIV010000283.1:0-436 GCA_964498595.1 uncultured Flavobacterium sp. | reverse complement strand
CAACTCATCATCCTCATTCTTTTTAAGAATTTTCTTCACAGATTTAATTGCGTTTGTCAGTTGGGTAAGATTCAAATCCCACAATTGTTCAACCGAAACATTTCCTAAGCTAGTTTGAAACCTGAGTTTCAACTTTGATGCATTTTTATAATTCATGCTTTTAAGGTTTTAAATTTATAATTAAAAAGTTATTTTTAACATTCTCTTGAAATTTCCAGACAACTTTAAGATTACATGGTCTCAATGGTTAAAAACTAATTGAAATTTTATAAATAATATGAAGCGCAATTAATTTAAATTTAAATAGAAATTTTTATGTTACATTTTGATTTAGTGCAAAAAAAGATTATATTGTAAGGAAATTATGATATGAAAACAGAAATTAAACTTGCTTATGATAATAGTAAAGAAATCAAAGAATTATTTTTGGAATATA